>CAIUZV010000001.1 GCA_903903735.1 uncultured beta proteobacterium
CGGGTCTATGACATGTTGCCGCTGCTCAAGCCTCTACGCGAACGTCTTGGCGGGCAACTTTCTGGTGGTGAACAGCAAATGCTAACGGTCGGTCGCTCCCTGATGGGCAACCCAGATGTTCTATTGCTCGACGAACCTAGCGAAGGTCTCGCCCCAATCATGATTCAAAAAATTGGCGAGCTGATTCAATCTTTACGCAAAATGGGCAAGACCATCGTGCTAGCCGAGCAAAACCTGCACTTCTGTCTAGGCTTGGCCGATCGCGCTGTCGTGATTGATAAAGGTAAAGACGTGTTCTGCGGGACGATTTCCGAGTTGAACGCGAACGCAGAAATCAAACAGCGCTATCTGTCGGTCTAACTCTTTCTAACACCCTACGATGCACATTTCTCATCACACCGCCGCGCAAGCATTTGATCTGTCGGGCACGCGCATGCTGATCACCGGTGCTGCAGGTGGCATCGGTTCAGCCACCGCGCGCCTATGTAATCAACTTGGCGCAACCTTGGTGTTAAGCGACTTTGGGCAGCAAGCGAAGCTCGAGGAGCTTGCGCAGCAGCTAAAGGGTGTGACCGCTGTAGAGTCTTGCGATGTGACGGACCGCGCTGCAGTCGAAGCGATGATCCAACGCCACGGCCCGTTGACTGCAATGGCTGACACAGCGGGCATTTGTCCCTTTCATGATGACTGGATGGATCCCAGCTGGAATGAGGTCGAGTTCATGCGCGTGATGAAAGTAAACGTACTGGGCCCGATCAATTTGGTCCGTGCAATCTTGCCCGGCATGATGGAGCGTAAACATGGTCGCATTGCTTTGTGTGGTTCCATCGCAGGCTGGACGGGCGGCTTAAGGGCAGGCCCGCACTATTCTGCCTCCAAGGGGAGCGTCCACGCGCTTGTGCGGTGGTTTGCCGGGCGTGCCGCCCCACATCACGTCAACGTCAACGGCGTCGCCCCCGGACCGATCGCGACGGGCATGACCGAAAGCGGCGGCTATGAACCGAACATCTACCCGATGAAGCGTCTAGGCGAGCCCGAAGAGATCGCAGGCATGCTGACCTATCTCTGTTCACCCGCTGCGAGCTTTGTGTCAGGTGCCATCATGGATGTCAATGGCGGCACCTTGATGCGCTGAGCCTTGCGCCTGCAGGGCTCAGCGTAGTGGGTGCTAGGTTGCTTCACCAAAACCCCGCGCCACAATCACTTCGACTAAGTTCGGTCCGCCGCTTGCTAACGCTTCTTTCAGCACGGTCGCGATTTGACTTGGATCGGTCACTAAACGCGAAGGCATGCCCATACTCTTGGCAACACCCGCAAAGTCGATGGCTGGATTATCCATATCCATCGCCACAAACTGATCGGTGCCACGCATGGCAAGCAAACGCTCTTTGATAATGCGGTAGCTGCGGTTGTTGATAATCACATAGGTGATCGGCAGCTTAAGGTGCGCAGCAGTCCATAACGACTGGATGCTGTACATCGCACTGCCATCGCCAATGGTCGCGACCACTTGCCGCTTCGGATGCGCCAGGCTCACACCCACCGCGCCGGCCATGCCAAAGCCTAAGCCACCACTTGCTAAGCCATAGTAGGCGTGTGGATCATCCATGGGTAGCATCGCAGAAATCGCTGGTGCAGCCGTGAGTGTTTCGTCTACAACGATGACATCTTTAGGCAAGACATCTACCAACTGGCTGACCAGATAACGCTGATCAATCGGCTTGGCATTCGCACTCGCCGCGACATCCTGACGCGTCTTTGCACGGGCTGCAGACCAGTTGCGTGTCGCAAGCTCTTTTACCCGCGCTTGGGCTTGCTGAGCTTGTTCTGTCGTACGTGCTGCCCGCAAAATCGGCAGCAGTGCCAGTAGCGTCTCTTTCACATCGGCACGCACAGCGGTCGCAGTCGAGTAATTTTTGCCGAGTTCCCAATCTCGTTCAGTAATGTGGGTGACGGGCAGCTCTGGAGGCAGAGGCTCTACCGTGCTCATGGGCGACATGCGTAATAGATCCGCACCCAAGCACAAGAGGTGGTCGTATTGTTCAAGCGTCTGACGCACTTTCTTTTGATTACGTGTCAGGTCGCCCATGCAAGTCGGGTGTGACGAGGGGTAGCGCGCGTTATACGGCACGGACTCTTGATAGACCGCGGCACCTAACAGCTCGGCAAGCTCGCACGCTTGTGCAAACATATCCGCGTTGGCGATCTCGCGACCGGCAACAATGACGGGCTTTTTCGCGGCAAGCAAGGTTTGTGCGATCTGTTTAAGTGCAGTATCACTAGGACGCACTGCGGCGTCCACGACCGTCGGAAAGCCAAATTCGATTTCTGCTTCTTCGTCGAGTACCGAGCCTGGCAAACTAATAAACACCGGTCCCATGGGTGGAGTGCGGGCAATCTTTGCGGCACGTCGAATAATGCGTGGCAGGTCTTCTAACCGTGTGACCTCAAACGCCCACTTCACCAACGGCGCAGCCATCGGCACTAAGGGCTCATACAGCAACGGCTCTTGCAGACCATAGCCCACTTCGTACTGACCTGCCGTAATCAATAAAGGCGAGCCAGAAAACTTAGCGCTATAGATCGCCCCCATCGCATGGCCAAGTCCCGGCGCACAGTGCAAGTTACAAGCAACCAATTTGTTCGTAGCGCGAGCAAAACCATCGGCCATCCCAACTACGATCGACTCTTGCAAGCCCAACACATAGGTCAGCTCTGGGAACTGGGGCACCGCTTCCATAATGGCAAGCTCGGTCGTACCCGGATTACCGAACATGTGTGTCACGCCCTCGTCAAGCAGCAGCTTGATGAAAGCCTGACGACCTGTCATTTTTTGAATAGCCATTTTCGTCTCCCTAGATTATTTTTATATCTTGATGCTTGCCAGTCCTACAGCCCCGCAAGCGTTTGCATACGTGCAGGATCCAGTCCTAATTTTTTTGCGGCGTCCAACATATCGGACCACGTGGTGGAATCAACAGGGATACCGTTCGCCATGCGCTTGGCGCGTGACTCCCGCTCGGGCTCACCCGCCACGCGTAC
>CAIUZV010000002.1 GCA_903903735.1 uncultured beta proteobacterium
ATACGCGTGCATATCGCCAAACAGGCTCTTTTTCCAGCCGCCAAAGCCATGCCATGCCATGGGAACAGGAATCGGAACATTGATCCCGACCATCCCGACTTGAATGCGACGCCCGAACTCGCGTGCGACGTTGCCATCGCGTGTATAGCAGGACACGCCATTACCAAACTCGTGTGCGTTGATGAGTTCGACCGCCTGACCAAAGTCTTGCACGCGCACGCAAGACAACACAGGCCCGAAAATTTCTTCTTTGTAGATACGCATCTCTGGGGTGACGTGATCAAACAATGAGCCGCCGGTAAAAAAGCCCTGCTCGTGTCCAGGCACTTTGAGGCCGCGGCCATCGACGACGAGCTTTGCGCCTTCTTTGACGCCGATCTCGATATAGCCTTCGATGCGTTCAAGCGCTTGGTGGGTCACGATCGGGCCCATTTCTGCATCGAGCTCAAGACCATTTTTAATCTTTAAAGTTTTGGCCCGTTCAGCGAGTAACGGTACGATTTTGTCCGCCACATCCCCAACCAAGACTGCAACCGAGATCGCCATGCAGCGTTCGCCGGCAGAACCGTAGGCGGCACCGATCAAACCATCGACGGCCTGTTCGATATCTGCGTCAGGCATCACGACCATGTGATTCTTAGCGCCTCCCAGCGCTTGCACGCGCTTGCCGAGGTCGGCGCCGCGCTGATAAATATATTGTGCAATCGGTGTTGAACCAACAAAGCTAATTGCTTTGACGTCGGGGTGCTCGAGTAGGCCATCCACTGCGACCTTGTCACCCTGGACAACGTTGAAGACACCGTCAGGCAAGCCAGCTTCTTTTAGAAGTTGTGCCATGAAGATCGATGCGGAAGGATCACGCTCACTGGGCTTCAAGATGAAGCAATTGCCGGCCGCAATCGCAACGGGGAACATCCAGCAAGGCACCATACAAGGAAAGTTAAAGGGGGTGATGCCCGCCACGACGCCCAGGGGCTGACGCAGCGTCCAGTTGTCGATGCCGGTAGAGACTTGATCTGTGAAATCACCCTTCAGAAGCTGAGGGATGCCACAAGCGAACTCAACGATATCGATGCCGCGCATGACTTCGCCCTGGGCATCTGTAAAGACCTTGCCGTGCTCCTGGGTGATGATCGATGCTAGCTCATCCTTGCGTGCGTTGAGCAGGGCTAAGAAGTTATTCATGATTCGTGAGCGACGCAAAGGTGGCGTGTCGGCCCATGCTGCAAACGCACTCTTTGCGCTCATGACGGCGGTTGCAACGGTCTCGGCGGAGGCGAGTTCTACCCGGCGCGACGCCTGGCCCGTGGCGGGATTAAAGACCTCTTGGCTACGTGCCTGCGCAACGGCAACAGGCTTGCCGTGAATCCAGTGTGAAGCCAGGGAGGGGATGTTGGGCATTGGGGGTTGCTTGGACATGCGAAATCCTTTGAAGGGCACGATGAGTAGAAATAATCACAAATCGCATTGTAAGACGGCAGAAGGGCCTCGAATCGGGAATTTCCTGAGGAATTGTTCGCTGACCTTGATCTTGGTTAAACTTCATCTTTCTCTCGGAGCAATCCCCCATCATGAGTCTGCCCCTTTCTGGCAAAGTTGCCTTAGTCACCGGAGCCGCACGCGGCATTGGTCGCGCGTGTGCCTTAAAGCTAGCCTCGGCCGGTTGTGACATCATCGCCAACTATTACAACAGCTCGGATGAGGCCGAAGCGGTGTGCGCCGAGGCCCGCGCCATGGGCCGCCGTGCCATCGCGGTTCAAGCCAGCGTGGGTGTCCCAGATAGTGTGACTGAGATGTTTGAAATCATCACAAAAGAATTTGGTCGCGTAGATATCGTGATTAGCAATGCGGCTTCTGGGGTGTTGAAGCCGGCGATGGATATGACACTGAAGCACTTTCGCTGGTGCCTAGAGACCAATGCGTTCGCAGTCAACCTGCTCGCCCAGCATGCGGCCCCACTCATGAAAGACGGTGGACGCATTATCGCGATGTCCAGTTTGGGTGCGCAGCGTGCGATGCCGCATTACGGTTTTATTGGCGCATCGAAAGCGGCGCTCGAGTCTTTGGTGCGCACGCTTGCGCAAGAGCTAGGTCCTCGCGGTATTCGGGTCAATACGGTATCGGCGGGCGTTGTAGATACTGACGCACTGAGCCACTTTCCGAACCGCGACCAGGTCTTGTCTGAGTTCGCCGCGCGCACGCCAGCCGGACCAAGCCTCTTGCCGACGAACGTTGCCGACGCGGTGTATCTGTTGTGTTTGCCCGAGGCTGCTTGGGTTAATGGCCACACCCTCGTGGTGGATGGCGGCTTTGCGATTTCGGGCTGATCACGATGGCATTTGAATCAGGACTTTCTGGCAAGGTGGCAATCGTCACCGGTGGATCGCGTGGTATTGGTCGCGCGATTGTCGAACTGTTAGCCGGCCAGGGCGCAAACGTGACGTTCTTCTATCGAGGCAATCAGGCTGCGGCTGACGAGGTCTTAGCGCTCGTACACGCGGCGGGCGGGCAAGCCACTGCCATGCAGGTTGACGTCAGCGACTCTGCAGCATGCGCGGCGGCGGTTGAGGCTGTGGCCGAGCGCTGCGAGCGGATTGACATCTTGGTGAACAACGCCGGAATCGTGCGTGACAACTTGATGGCCGCCATGGAGGACGACGAGATTTCGGATGTGCTCAATACCAACATTGGTGGTGTCTTCAATGTGACTCGCCCAGTGATTCCCTACATGATGTCTCAGCGGGCTGGCCGTATCGTGAATTTGTCGTCAGTGGCCGGCAATAAGGCGGGCCGAGGTCAGGCTAATTATGCGGCGAGTAAAGGGGCGGTTGATGCCTTGACGCGTGCCTTGGCCGTTGAGCTGGCACCACGCAAAATTTTGGTGAATGCGGTGGCGCCCGGGGTGATTGAAACCGAAATGTCTCAGCAAGTGCGTGATCTGGCGGAAGATGAAGTCAAGCGCAACATTCTGCTTAAGCGCTACGGACAAGCACAAGATATCGCGAATGCAGTCGGTTTTTTAGTCTCCGATCTTGCTAGCTATGTGACGGGACAGGTCCTGTACGTGGATGGCGGCTTTAAAATGGGGTAGACAGCTCGTTTCCCACTCAGGATTCAGGCTTTTTGGGGCGGGGTTCCCCTGATACTTGGGTTAAAATGACGCGCGCTCACCCACATTTGGAGTAAATCATGGCTGAAGCAGTCATCTCGAAAGAAGAAATCATGGCGGTTTTCCCAACCGTCCAAAAAACTATGGCCGATGCACTAGGCTGCGATATCGAGGACATCAAACTCGACGTCTCACTGATCGAAGGCCTGGATGCCGAATCCATCGATTTCCTTGACATGGTGTTTCGCCTCGAACGCGCCTTTAAAATTAAAGTGCCCCGTGGCAAGATCATTGAAGACGTACGCGGCGACATGTCGGTGGCCGATTTCGAAGAAAACGGCATCCTGACCGAAAAAGGTGTGGCTCGTCTTCGCGAATATTTGTCTGAAATCGACGCTTCACGCTTCAAAACTCCAATGCGCGTTGATCAAATCGCACGCCTGTACACACCAGAAACGTTTTGCAAGCTCGTGATTCGCGCTCAGCGTGCATCGCAAGCTGCTGGCTGATGGTTCTCGGTGGGGCGAGTGCCGATAAGGCCTCGCCAAGCGGTCGGTTTGCAGCGTTTTCGTTTGTCGACCGCATTACCAAGATTGAAGGGGTGGCGCGCGTGAGCGGCCTCTACACCATCCCCCGCACGGTTTCACACTTCCCGGTTAGTTTGGTCGCCGAGGCTATTGGACAACTCGCTGCCTGGGTGGCGATGTCAGCGGTTGGGTTTACGCACAGGCCGGTCGCTGCGCTGGCGGGCGATACGCGGATGCACAGTCTGCCCAAGCCAGGCGATACCCTTGAACTGGTTGTCGACATTGAATCCTGTGACGCGGAGTCGATTACCTACAAGGGACGCGCCCTTGTTGAGGGAAGGCTGGTACTCGAGCTGCAGGATACGTTGGGGTCGATGCTCGACATTCACGAGTTTGACGCGCCTGCCGCACTTGCCGCTGACTTTGAATTACTCAAGACGGTGGGGCGTGCTCCAGGGGCATTTGGTGGCGTACCTTCGCCTGATATGACTGAACTGCCTTCTGATCGCCCTGAGCGAATTGAAGCGACTCTGGCGGTCCCCCAAGTCGCTGCGTTCTTCGAAGATCATTTTCCCTCGCGCCCGGTTTATCCGGCTACATTGTTGCTATATGCACAGCAACAGCTCGCTCAACGCTTGGCCGAGGCTGCCGCGGGTGGCCCAGTGCGGGTCTCTCGTATTACCAACGTCAAAGTGAGGGCGTTCACCGCTCCTGGCGCTTCGCTTGTCTTGTCTGCAGAGCAGGCCAGTCCCAGCCAAGAGGATCTTGAACCTATTTTGATTAAAGTCGGCGCATCAGCGAATGGCCGCACAATTGCTGGTGCCAAAATGTTTTTTGCGCCAGACTCCGGAGAAGCCGCATGACCGCAAGACGTCGCGTAGCGATTACAGGTATTGGCCTAGTGACTCCCGCGGGGCTAGATGTTGCCTCCACGTGGGCGCGCATCAAGGCTGCTAAAGGTTGCGGTGGGCCAATCACGTTATTTGATGCCTCAGGATTCTCTACACGCATCGCCGCGGAAGTGAAAGGCTTTGACAGTCTGCCACCCATCGACGATCTTAAGTTGCTGAAGTACACCAGCCGGGCGCATCGTTTCGCGTTGGCTGCAGCGGATCAAGCGATTGCGGACGCCGGCGTGCGTCCCAACCACCAAGATGCAACACGCTGGGGTTGCGTAGTGGGCGCGGGCATGATGACGATCGCACATTCCGAGATTACTGCGATACAAAAAGCGGCCGCACCTGAGGGTGATTTTCAGGCCAACGGTATCCTTGAGGAACCCGTCGCCAACGATGTGATGGCGTTTAGCCGCAGTTTGTCAACGGCTGGCATCTCCTTATTGTTACGTCGGTTTGGTATTCGGGGCTATGCATCGACCGTCCACACCGCGTGTGCGTCGGGTGGACAAGCGGTTGGTACGGCACTGCGTTTGATTCGCCGAGGAGTGGCTGACCGAGTGCTCACTGGTGGTTTTGATTCAATGATCTCGCCGGTTGGGCTCTCAGGATTTTGTCTGCTGTCAGCCGTGTCGCCAGATAACGACAATCCCGAGCGTGCGAGTCGTCCCTTCGATCTGACGCGTAATGGATTTTTGCTTGGAGAGGGGGCGGGCTTTCTGGTGCTTGAAGAGTGGAATAGTGCCGTCCAGCGTGGCGCAACCATCTATGCCGAACTCGCTGGCGATGGCAATTCTCTGTCTTCTTATCGGATCACCGACTCGCACCCGTCTGGCGATGGTCCGATTCAAGCGATGCGTCGTGCAATCGCCGATGCCGGTGCGCTCAGTACCGACATTAATTATTTAAATGCACACGGCACCTCCACACCGATGAATGATCGCAGCGAATGTGCGGCCGTGAACGTGGTGTTTGAGGGGCGCGTGAAAGAAGTGGGTGTTAGTTCAACCAAAAGTGTGATGGGACATTTGATTGCAGCCGCAGGCGCAGTCGAGGCCGGCATCTGCGCTTTAGCGATTCGTGACAGTCTGATGCCGCCGAACGCTAATCTTGAGCAATTAGATCCGGACTGTGATGTGGATATTGTGCGCGATGTGCCGCGCTCGGCGCGCATTGGCATGGCCTTGTCTAACTCTCTAGGATTTGGCGGCAGCAACAGTTGCTTGGCCTTGCGAAACCCCGAAGAAACCGCGGCCCTGATCGCCTCGGGACGGTAATCGAAATGAGTCGAATCGTCATCACCGGAAATAGCGCGATTTGTGCAGCGGGGTTTGATCCGTCTACCATCGTTGATACCTTGATAGCGGGTCGTTCGATGTTTGCGCCTTGCGCGAGCTGGGACACGGAGAAATGGCCAAATGGTCTAGTGGCCGAGGTCTTAGATTACAACGGTGGCAAACTGCTCGGAGACCGAAAATTACTAAAGCTTGTGCGCCGCTCGGATGTGTTTGGTATTTATGCCGGCACGCAGGCGATCGAGCAGGCGGGAATACCTGCCTATACACAAGCGCTCGATGAAGCCGTTGCGGCGCAGTACGCAGACCAGACAGGCTGCTACGTCGGGTCTGGTGGCGGTGCGTTCGAAGTGAGCTATGACTTCTTTCCTTTGATGGCTGAGAGTGGTGACAGCCTTGAGACCTTTGGTAAAGAACTCTCGAACACTGTGAACCCGATGTGGTTGTTGCGCTCATTGCCCAATAATGTGTTGTGTCACGTGAGCATTCGTAATCGACTGAAAGGTCCAAACGGTTGCATCACGAACCACACAACCAGTGGGATTCTTGCTGTGGTCGAGAGCGCTTGGGCGTTGCGCGAAGGCGATGCCCAGCGGGTTGTCGCCATTGCGCACGACGCACCCATTGAGCCACAAACCTTGCTCTATCTCGATCGTGTTGGCTTGGTCTCGAAAGGCGTCCTGCGTCCTTTTGATTCTCGCCACGATGGCTGTTTATTGGGTGAAGGTGCCGCCGCATTGGTTCTCGAAACTGAGGCGAGTGCAAAAGAGCGTGGCGCGACGATTCTTGGTGAGTACCTCGGCGGTGGAGATGCTTCCGAGGGTGAAGGCCTCTTTTGTATTCGCGCTGACGGCGACGGGTTAAGCCGTGCCATCGAGTTCGCCTTGAACGATGCGGGTCTAGTGCCAGCTGATGTAGGAATGATCGTGGCGCACGGCAACGGAACCGAACAATCGGATGCCTCTGAGGCCGCTGCGTTGCGGCACGTCTTTGGTCAAGACATGCCTCCGGTGACCGCCAACAAATGGTCGATCGGACACCTGTTTGCTTCTTCTGGCTTGGTCGATATTGCGATTGGCCTTGAAGCAGCGCGGCGTGGTGTCGTGCCTGGTGTTGCAAACCTCGAGCAGTTGGCCCCTTCTTGCGCCGGTCTGAATGTTGCACAGCAAACGCGTTCGACGCGCAGCGATGTCGTCTTAGTGCTGTGCAGAGGCTTTGCTGGCACCAATGCCGCAGTGTTGCTGCGTGCAGTCCGCTAACTTCGGCTGACGCCGTGATTGAACATAGACTTCCCGACGGCTGTGCGGTCGATACTGTCGAAATTTCTCGTGTTGCACGCCTCGTGGAGGCAATGCCTGACGACCTCGACAAGCTGTTCTCTGCGACAGAGATCGCCGACGCGGGTGTAGGGCCAGGTCGTTTGGCAAGCCTTGCCGCGCGGTTCGCCGCAAAAGAGGCGTGCCTCAAGCTCTTTGCCTCTGAGACCGCACTCAACACCATTACGGCGATAGATTTTTCCGTGCGTCGTGACGAGTATGGCGCCCCACATATTGAAGTGACCCCCACTGCTGAGATCGTGTTGGGCAGACACTTAGTCGCTGAAATAAAAATATCGCTGACGCACACTGAGACGACCGCAACAGCTGTCGCGCTGCGTGTGCCTAAAGCGATCGCGCCTAGTTGGGCGGGAAAGTTTATTTATCGGTGCTTGCCGTATCGCCGTCGTGTGATCTTAGAGAATCTTGGGCGTGTGTATGGCGGCAAAGTCGACCCCTCACAAATCGAGAAGCTTGCTCAAGCTCACTACGGACACCTCTGGTCTTTATTGACCGAACTGATCAAATTCAGATTCCTCTCTCGTGAGCAAAAGAAA
>CAIUZV010000003.1 GCA_903903735.1 uncultured beta proteobacterium
CGTTTCAAACAAACCAGTATCTGGGATCAATATAAAGGCTCTGAGCGTGACTGTGTCATGGCTGATCTTTACGAACATTGGTTAACGCCAAGCAAGGAGCAATAGCATGACGAACTCTAATCCTCACGAGCACAATCATGGTCATGACCACGACCACGACCACGACCATGATCATGACCACCATCCGATTAATTCGGATCGTGAGCCCGAGAGTGATGACCGTTATCTTGAGCAAGCCTTGAGAGAGTTATTGGATGAAAAGGGCGTTGTCACTGCAACGCAGATCGCTCAGCAGATTGATATTCAAGACAGCCGAACCCCAGCGTTGGGTGCGAAGGTTGTCGCGAAGGCGTGGACAGACCCAGTATTTAAACAGGCGCTGCTTGCCACGCCACTTGAGACAATTAATCGAACCTTTGGTCTGACGATTAATACTCCATTGGAATTGGTGGTGTTAGAAAACACCCCCGAGCTGCATAACATGGTGGTCTGTACGTTGTGCTCCTGCTATCCGCGTATGCTCTTGGGAATACCTCCTGCTTGGTATAAGTCGACAGAGTACCGGTCTAGAGTGGTGGTAGATCCGCGCGCGGTACTTGAGGAGTTTGGTACGAAAATCCCTACCTCCACCGAAATCAGAGTGGCAGACAGTACGGCAGACGTTCGCTATTTGGTTTTGCCCCTTCGGCCTAACGGGACTGCGCGCATGACAGAAGCACAGCTCGAGGCACTTGTTACGCGTGACGCCATGATCGGTACCGCTGTGCCTAGTGTTGAAGCAACCTAAATCGCACAGGTCGGTTTAGTCGATCACGGTTAAGGCTTTAAATATGCGGTCCACAAGTGGATGGTAGAGTGACTCTTGAAAATATGTTGGGGAGCGACGATCATGATGAGTAAACATGGATGGATGCAGCTTGCGGTTTACTATTGTGCGCTCGTCTTGGGTCTCTTTCCTATGCAGACCTATGCACAAGGGGCACAGACCGATGTGTACCCCCAACGTTCTGTACGGATCGTTGTTCCGGTCTCGGCGGGTGGCAGCACAGACAAAATCGCGCGCCTGATCGCTGAGAAGCTTGGTACTGCCTGGGGCCAGACGGTCATTGTTGAAAACATCACGGGTGCCGGTGGTGCAATCGGTGCGGCGCAAGTCGCGAGGGCGAAGCCTGATGGCTATACCCTGGTTTTACATAGCGATGCCATCGTATTGAATACGATTCTTATTAAAAACCCGCCCTATACGTCTGACGACCTAACGGGTGTCATGCGACTTGTGGTCAACCCACAAGTGCTGGTGTCGAATCCGGGATTTGGACCCCAAACATTCAAAGAGTATGTGGAGTTTGCCAAGGCGAACCCTGGCAAACTCACTCTCGCATTGCCGACAAGTGGTGGGATTGCGCATATCGCCCACGAGGTGCTTGCCAACGCTGCGGACATTAAAGTGAATTACATTCCCTACAAGGGCGGCGCGCCTGCTGCGCTCGACACCATGGCCGGGCACGTTAATGCGACGATCATTACGTTAGCGGCAGTGAGCGAACAAATCAAAGCCGGTAAGTTACGCGCCTTAGCTGTCACCACAAACTATCGGTCCCCCGTATTCCCAGAGGTCCCGACCATGGCTGAGTCAGGCTACCCAGACGTCAACATTGAAAGCTGGCAGGGACTTCTCGCTCCGAAGGGGACGCCTCTAGCGGTTCTTGAGAAGATCAACAAAGATGTGACGCAGATCATGCGCGACCCTGCCAACATTAAACAAATCGAAGCCTTGGGGTTCAGTGTCTCCATTAATACGGTCCCGGAGGTGCAAGTCATGCTCCGGGACCTCAGAAAAAAATACGCGGAGACGATTGAGAAGGCAGGTATTGTTCAGCAGTGAGAGTTGCTCGACTTAGCCTTTAGCTTGCACAACGCATGTCGCAATGGCCTCCGCGGTAATGGCTGAAAGCGTCCATCCCAGGTGACCATGGCCTGTGTTGTAAAACACGCCGGGATGTTTGCCTGGCCCTACTTTGGGAAGCATGTTCGGCAACATTGGACGCAGCCCTGCCCAGGGGATGACATGTCTTGTGTTGATCCGCGGGAAGCATTGATTCACCCACTTAACCAGCGGTGCAATGCGATCGGCGCGAATGTCGCGGTTATAGCCGTTGAATTCAGCGGTTCCTGCGACGCGGAACCGGTCTTTGCCTAGGCGACTGGTCACAAGCTTGGTCTCGTCGTCTAGCAGGCTGACTTGCGGCGCACCAGACTGACTTTGTACATCGTCCAAATTGACTGTGATGGAATAGCCTTTTACTGGGTAAATATTGATGCGATCGCCAAGCTGTGCGCCCAGGTCACGGCTTGCTGTACCACCGCATACGACCACCGCATCAAAACGATCTGTTTCGTGGCCTCGGTCTGTCAGCGAGCTGACCAGCTTGCATGAACCCGACGGCCTCACGCGTGAGACTTCGTGACCATAGTTGCAAACAACTCCCAAGCGCTCGATAGATTCAGAAAGCGCTGTGGTGAACTTGTGGATGTCACCGGTTGAGTCGTCCTCGGTAAAAAACCCGCCGTAGTACTTACCGGCAAGAGTGGGTTCAATCGCACGCATTTCTTCAGGAGTGACGGACCGTCGGTTGAGTCCGCCTTGTCTGAGGAGTTCGCTTACCGTTTGCGCATGATCAAAGCCGTGCTTGTCGCGATAGATGTGCAAGATCCCTTTTGTTTGATGATCAAAACATATGTTTTCTTGAGCGGCCCATTCAAAAAGATATTCACGTGCGGCAACGGCTAGCTGCGTCGTCTTGATGGTGTTGGTCCTGTAGCTCGGAATGGCAGCTAAGAACTCAGCGAACCAACTTAATTTGTGCCAACTTGGCTTGGGGTTGACGAGTAGTGGGGCGCTACGTGTCAACATCCATTTAAGCCCTTTTAAAATCGTAGACCAGTGGTTCCAGACCTCTGCATTCGATGCAGACAGCTGGCCGCCATTGGCAAACGAAGTCTCCATCGCTGCATAGCGGTGCTTTTCAAACAGCGTGACGTGAAAGCCGCGCTTGACGAGCGCGTAGGCGGTGGTGACGCCAGTGATACCGCCACCGATGACAGCAATGCTTTTAAACATGAGGGGAGTCCTTGCGCACGAATAAAGGTGAGCGCACTTGCGATTCAAGTGTGCGCCCCCTCTGTGCAGGACCTGAGAGATTCGCAGCCTCAAGAGTGGTTCTTAAGTGCAGCTTGCTCCTTCGGTGTGCCGACCTGTGCGGCTCGGCAACTCTTCAGAGTGTCAAAGACGTAGCGGTTCTTTTTGCCTGAGAGTTTCCGGGGCGGTTGCTCCTTCGGCGACGCAAGGGTGTGCTACCTGCGTGCTCTCCCGCTACATACGAGACAAACTCAATTCTACGTCATATCGGTACTGAGAGAAAACCGCGGTTTAATATAGCGGTGGTTCGAGCGAGTCTGATGTACGTTCGTGTTTGATCAGTGAGTCTGGGGGAATGCATGCATATTCGTGATGCAACTATTCATGATGTAGAGGGCATCAAGCTTATCTATAACGATGCAGTAATCAATACGACTGCGATATGGAATGACACCCTTGTTGATGAAGCGAATCGTCGGGCTTGGCTAGTAGATCGTCAGGCGAAAGGCTACCCTGTTCTCGTGGCGGTAGACGCTGCAGGGTCTGTGCTTGGCTATGCAAGCTTTGGCGATTGGCGGGCGTTTGATGGTTATCGACACACGGTGGAACATTCGGTATACGTCAAGCATGATCAACGCGGAAAAGGCTTTGGACGTCACTTGATGCTCGCGTTGATCGAGCGCGCTCGGAAACTGAACAAGCATGTGATGGTGGCGGCGATCGAGGCAGGCAATCAGGGATCGATCGCAATGCATGTAAAACTCGGGTTCGTGCAAACAGGCCTGATGCCAGAGGTCGGCACGAAGTTCGGTAAATGGTTAGACCTCGTTTATCTCCAGCTGAAATTGGGCGAGCTGGCCCCAAGCTAAGGTGTTGTTGCTGCCAGGGTCAAAAAATTGGTGCATTGCAGCAGCCTGGCGCGTAAGCGTTTCATTGTCCACATCTTGAATTTGTTTGTTGCCAAGCCCGCAGATTGCTTATGATGTACTTCATAACAAAACCTAAGCACTCTGTCGTGGGAGACAACGCATGTCACACATTAGATCCTTGGTCGCCACCCTTGTGGCAGCACTGAGCTGTTGCGTAAACACGTACGCTCAGGACTATCCGACTGCACCCGTAAAAATCGTCTTGCCTTTCGCGCCGGGCGGAGGAGCAGACAATACCGCTCGCATTATCAGCGAGCCTCTCGCCAAGCGGTTAGGGCAACCTGTTGTGATTGATTACCGCCCGGGTGCTGGGGGGACCATTGCGGCAGCGTATGTTGCGTCGGCGCCAAAAGATGGATACACCTTGCTCTTTGCAACGCCTGGTCAGCAAATGACCAATCCTTACTTGATGGAAAAGTTAACGTACGATGCCTTCAATGGATTTTCACCGGTTGTCGAATTGATTTCTGGTGCGAATGTACTTGTGGTCAATAACAAGTTGCCCGTCAATAATGTCGCGGAGCTCATTGCTTACATCAAAGCAAATCCAGGAAAAATCAACTTCGCGAGCTCGGGGATTGGTTCGTCAAGTCATCTTGCAGGCGAACTGTTCAAGAGCATGGCGAAATTAGATATTGTGCACATACCTTACAAAGGCTCCGGTGCGGCGGTTTCGGAGGTTCTGGGTGGGGGAGTGCAAATGAGTATCGACTCACTGTCGGTCTATCAGTCTCACATCAAAGCCGGGCGGATTAAAGCCCTAGCCGTATCGACCCAAGAGAGAACACCCGCGATCCCAGAGTTGCCAACGATTGGC
>CAIUZV010000004.1 GCA_903903735.1 uncultured beta proteobacterium
CAGCAGTGGCTGAAACTCGCCCGAGGGTCGGCTGGTTACTGAGTCAACAACTAATCGCTTGCCTGGTTCGGGAACTCGGGTCATGCTAGTGCCTGGGGTTCGTGCAACTCGGACCTGCCTGGTTCGAGACACACTGACCCCCCTGCGCACCACCCGCAGCCTGCTCCAGAGCATCATCAGAGACATCCTGCACAACAACTTCATCAAGTTCAATATTCATAGCAGACTCCAAGGTTGTAAGTTAACGGCGCAGCAGGAGCTAACACCAGTTAAAGGCATTTTAAGAATGCACCACTTTTATAGTATCGGTGCTGGATGGGTGTCAACCATTATTTGTGTGGAACGGCGAGAGTTGGTTATGATCCCCGCTCGCAAAAACTGACCTAGCTAGGGTGTTAACTTAAACCGATGACGTGAGTAGCGACTTATTCCGCCACCCAGCTACCACTCTTCCCGCCGTGCTTTTCAATCAGCTTGATGCCGTCCATCACCATGCCACGGTCAATCGCCTTGAGCATGTCATAAATAGTGAGCAAAGCCACGCTCGTTGCGGTCAGGGCTTCCATTTCCACGCCTGTGCGGCCGACTGTTTCTGAGGTCGCTGTACAGGTGACGCTGCACTGTGCGGCGTCCGTTGCAAATTCAACCGTCACACGTGTCAGTGGAATGGGATGACAAAGTGGAATCAACGCGCCGGTTTGTTTGGCGGCCATGATGCCGGCTAAGCGCGCGATGCCCAACACATCACCTTTCGCGGCAGTGCCTTCAGAAAGTTTCGAAAACGTAGCGGCCTGCATCGTGATGCGCCCTTGTGCAATGGCGCGGCGGTGTGTTTCTGTCTTGGCAGACACGTCCACCATGTGTGCTTGGCCGCTGGCATCAAAGTGTGTCAGTCGATCTGTCATGAGCGGCTCCGCGGGGTCTGAAACATTTCTAGATTGTTGAAGTTACTAAACGCATGCGCGTCATCAAAATGAATTTGTTGCGCATGGGCTTGTTCGAGCCAGCGTAAGACGGAGCCGTGACCGACATCGAGATATTTACTCAGGCTGCCGGCGATTGTGGGTCTTAGCAGGCAGCAGAGTGGCTGTGGGCCATCTGTTGTGCTTGCGAACGCAGCGGTGCTGTCAGGGTGTTCGCTCAACGCTTGAAACAAGCGTTCAAATAGATTCTCGGGCAATAGTGGCGTATCGCAGGGCACAACTAGTAACGGATTTTTTTTACAACGCATCAGACCTGCTTCGACGCCAGCCAAGGGCCCCATGAAATCTGGACGCTCATCGGTGACTACGACATGCCCCGTTTGTTGGTAAGCATCGAGGTTGCGGTTTGCGCTGATAAAAATGCGGGAAGGCGCGGGTGTTTGTGCGTTGAGGCGTGCCAGCGTGTGTTCGATAAGCGGCAGACCATCCCACATGATCCAACCCTTGTCTCGCCCTGACAGTCGTGTTCCGCGTCCGCCCGCTAAAATTAGAGCGTCGTATACAACCGGCGTGGGGCCGCCGATAGCTGTGCGAGGCGTTACTGTTTCCATTTTGCGGCGGCGTGGTCGTCACTGTCACGCGCTTCGATCCAGCGCGGTCCTTCGGGTGTCCATTCTTTCTTCCAGAAGGGCGCCTCTGTTTTGAGGTAGTCCATCATGAACTGATTCGCCTCGTACGCGTCTCCACGATGCGCGCTCGCAGTCAGCACCATCACAATCTGATCGCCGGGATACATTTTGCCCACACGATGCACGATACGAGCCGCCTGGAGTGACCAGCGTTGCGCAGCTTGTTCAGCAATACGCAACAAAGACTTTTCTGTCATGCCGGGATAGTGTTCAAGCTCAAGGGCAACAACATCTTCCGCCAGATTTAAATCGCGGACCATGCCGATGAAGGCCACTACGGCACCCACGCCTTTGTCGCCTGACACCAAGAGCGCATGCTCATGCTTGAAATCGAAATCCGCTTGCTGAACTGAGACGGTAAGACGAGCGCTCATTTATCCACCTGTGACAGGTCTAAAGATCGCGACTTCGGCACCATCAGTCAGTGTCGTGGTGAGTGCAACCATGTCTTGGTTCAAGGCAACCCGAAAGGCTTGTTCGCCCGAAAAGGTCTCCTGCCAAGTACCTCCCCGACTGGCAAGATGCGCAATCAGATCCGCAACGGTCTGAACCGAGGCAGGCGCCTGGATGGTTTCTTGGGCAATGCCAAACTTCTCACGAAGCTGCGCAAAGTACAGAAGCTGTAGGTTCATGGCCAGTGCTTAGTAAAGAAGTTCCGATAACGAAAGATACCGCAGTTTGTCACCGGGCGCGATAGTCGTCTCGGGTGCGAGGTCGACCAAACCATCCGCCCAAGACAAGCTGCTCATCACCCCAGATCCTTGATTCGGCCAAAGTTCTAGAATTGGTTGGCCCGACGCATCCGCCCCGAGTTTGACGCGCAAAAACTCGCGTCGCTTATCAGGGCGCGGCCAACTAAAGCCTGAGGTCGCAGTCAAATATCGCAAACTTGTGTCGGCCACGCCCATGCGCTTGAGCAGGAAAGGGCGCGCCATCAAGAGGAAGGTGACGAAAGCGCTTACGGGGTTGCCGGGTAGACCAATAAAGTCGGCCTGCTGCACGCGGCCATAGGCCAGGGGCTTGCCGGGTTTCATGGAAATCTGCCAGAGATCCAGAGATCCAAGCGCCTGAACTGCGCCTTTGACATGATCTTCTTCGCCGACTGAAACGCCGCCACAGGTGATGATGACATCGTTTTCGCTCGCGGCTTGCGCTAAAGCATCGCGGGTGGCCTGCGCAGAGTCACGCACGATTCCGTAATCCTTGACGGCGCAACCGAGCTGCTTGAGCAGACCATTGATGGCGTAGCGATTGCTGTTGTAGATCGCTCCGGGTGCGAGAGGCTTGCCAGGTTCTGTTAATTCATCGCCCGTAAAAAAGACACCGACTTTCAATGCGGTGAACACTTCGACCTGCGCCACGCCAATGGAGGCGAGCATCGCTAAATGCTGCGCGCCAAGTCGTTGGCCCGCAGCCAAGACGAGGCCTTGTTCAGCGATGTCTTCACCTTTGCGTCGAATATGTTGCCCAAGCTGAACCGGCTGAATCAAACGTAAGCGGCCGTTGTCGTCTTGGGTGTTCTCTTGTGGGACAACGACGTTGGCACCCTCCGGCACGGGGGCGCCGGTGAAGATACGCGCTGCCGTGTTTGGCGCAAGCGCTGTCCCGGTTTGCCCGGCGGCGATACGTTGCACGACGGCATACGTTTCCGGCAATGTGTCGATTCGCTCGATGTTTAAGGCATAGCCGTCCATCGCTGAGTTATCAAACCCAGGAACATTAATGGGGGATACCACAGCACCTGCTAGCACGCGACCCTGTGCTTGCAAAATAGGCAGTGTTTCGGTGGCGGTGAGGCCTGCAGCGCAGCCTAACAGCTGTTCGCGGGCTTGCTCAAAATTCAGGAGAGTTGCTCTGGGTTTCATAGATATGCCACGCAGATCTATTGAACCGGCGCGTGCGGAATGGATTGAAATGAATGGGGTGTACTGCGCAGTGCTCAGCCGCCAGTCTGCGACATGAACCGAATGATTTTAGTGGGTGCTTCGCGGAACTCATGTTTTTCAGGCTTAAGCTCAATCGCCTCGCGCAACGTTTGCTCAAGCTCGGCGTCGCTGATGCCGCCACGCAAGAGGGGGCGCAGTTCGACTTTCTCTTCTTGGCCTAAGCAAAGATAAATGGTGCCATCGACCGCCATGCGCACGCGATTACAGGTCTCGCAAAAGTGCTGGCTGATGGGGGTAATGACGCCAATCTGGCCTCGTCCGTCCCGAGTGCGCCAATAGCGAGCAGGTCCGCCGCCCATTTGTTTGATTTCCGGAATCAAGTCAAAACGTGCGCGTAACCGATCCACAATCGGGCCCAGCGGCGCGTAGCTCGAGGCCAGACCGGTACTGCCCATCGGCATCGTTTCGATCATGCGCAGGATGAACCCGCGGTTA
>CAIUZV010000005.1 GCA_903903735.1 uncultured beta proteobacterium
CTTTTCTTCAGACGCGGGGTGGAGCAGTCTGGCAGCTCGTCGGGCTCATAACCCGAAGGTCGTAGGTTCAAATCCTGCCCCCGCAACCAAATACAACTGGTCGATCGCTTTTGGCGCTCGGCCAGTTTTATTTTGTAGATCTCGTTCAGCCGTCAATTTAGTATTTATCTAATAGGATCACTGCGCAACAATCCTCATCGCAGCGTTGACCTAAAACACGTGAAAGTCTGTTTGGACACACTTGCTGTCTTGGTCAGATCGAAGCAATTGAATCGTTACGGTTTGAACCATTGCCTCACGCATAGCGTGCATGGCTAACGCCAACGATTGCGCAGAGTAAACAAATTGGCAATCTGGCTGAACTTAGTTCATACGTATTTTTTTACAACGCACGTGCTTTTAATTTGCACTAGCGATTTCGTCCCATGCGCATCTGTTCAACGTTTTACATCACGTGACGCAATGGGCTTACTGCAATGTCTTTACAGCGATTAAGAGGCAGTGTAACGCACTTCGCTCTCTAATCTCAAGCATTTTGACCAAGACTGAGGCTATTTACCCACTAACCGTGATTTAGCAGGGCTTGGCAAAAGTCCCATATCCGACGCAAGGGTTTCAGAAAACAAACGCACCACGGCTATTTCTGGATAAATCTCGCAGGCGGCTCTCTGAATACTCTCGAAAGCAGTCTCGAACGTTTCAATTTCCCAGCCTGGGGGCTGATGCACGACCAGGCAGCCAATAGGCAACGCATGGTGGAGCGGGCTGACAGGCGTGCTCGGCACACCAAACAAGATAGCGCCGAGGCGCTGCACATCAAACTCCGATGGGTCGAGAACCCATAGGGTCGCTTGATACACAAACCGCTGCCCCAAGAAGGGCGTGTGCTTCAAGGTCTGCTGCAACTGTTCGGCACGAATATTGCCCGCGTCGATTAACCCTCGCTCAAGTCGTTCTCCGCGCGCAGACAAGGCGCTCAAAAAAATACTACGCAACGCGTCGCCCAACCCACTACGCAACCCACAACAGAGGCAGTCCTCGTCTACTGCCCCCATCGCGCCATCAAACCACTGGACGTCATGCTCATGAAAAGCATCGGTAGACTCGGGGCGCTGCGCCAGCAACTTAAAGGATTGCGGCGGCAGCTGCCTCAACAAACGGCTCACGAATAAGCGTCTAAGAGCGCTCTGCTCACCACACACCAGCGTGAGCGGCACGCGCCCGATTGCCTTAGAGGACGAGTAAAACATCAATCCAGCGTCTTGGGCCACTTAAATGCGGAGGGCTCTTTTTTCAAGAATCGCTGCACGGCATCCGCATGCCACTGGCTCGTGCGCGCTACCGCCTGACCATCCGCCTCAATATCCATCATGACCTCCAGCGAACTATTCAACGACGCATTGAATGCTCGTTTCGTCATGGCAAGTGCGGCGGGCGCAGCCTGTGCGAAGCACTGCGCCATTTGTTGCGCACGCTCCAGCACGCGCCCCTCCGGGAGCACCTCTAAGACGATCCCCAAATCTTTGGCCTCTTGAGCATTCAACTCTCTGGCTGAAAAAGCGAGCTCTTTGGCGCGTTGCAACCCGACAACGCGAGGCAATGTATAAAACGCAGCGCAATCTGGAATCAAGCCGAGCTTCATAAATGAAAGGCAAAACCGACTACTCGGTGCAGCCAAAATGATATCTGCCGTGAGCGCCAAACTAAAACCTGCTCCATAGGCCGCACCCTCAACAGCGGAAATGACAGGGATCTCTAACCTAAGCAGTGTCTCGATCCAAGATAGGTAATCATGACGCATGCGATGCCGCCCATCCTCAGGACTCAGCGTACCCGCCCCCATGACACTGATATCCCCGCCAGCACAGAATGTTGCACCCGCGCCCGTGATAATTAACGCACGCAAGTCTCGCTGACGGGGCATGGACGCCACCACCTCTTTGAGTTCCTCACGCATCACAGCATCGATCGCATTTTTGCGCTGTGGACGATTGAGCGTCAAGGTCCCCACGCCGCCCGTGACTTCGTATTGAATCGTTTCCAACGTCTCACTCCTATCTGAGGCACGCCATCTAGGGCGCACATTTAACAATCTGACCACACTTAATCCGGCAACTTCAGTACATGTTTGGCCAGAATCTCCTTCTGTACCTCGGTACTGCCACCATAAATAGTGGACGGGATTGAATTCAGCATAATAGCGGGAACATTCAATCCCGCGGGCGATAGCTCTGCATTGAGGCCAGAGGCGCCATGCTCTTGCGCGTATTCCACCATCAGTGCACAAATCCTCTGATAGGTGTCCGTTCCCCATATCTTCAACAGAGACACACTGGGCGGCAACGCTTCGCCGCGTTTCACCATATCAGCGTAATGCGTATAGCCTGAAACTTGGTCCGCAACATCCAACATCAGCTCAGCGTAGCGCGAAGAAAAAACCGGATCTGCAAAAAGACCTAAATGTTCTGCCATGGCCGAGAGTTGGCTCATCGCGTAGCGCGATTGCTTGGGGCTACCAAGAAAGATTCTTTCAAATCCCAACAAAGCCTTTGCGATGGTCCAACCTTCGTTCAACTCTCCGACCAAGTTTTCAGCCGGTACGCGGACATTATCAAAGAAGACCTCACAGAATTCCTCGTAACCCACAATATCTTTGATCGGCCTAATCGTGATTCCCGGAGTCGACAAATCAATCAGCAAGAAACTGATACCGGATTGTTTTTTCGCGTCCTTGTCGGTGCGTACCAAGGCGAACATATGCGTTGCATCTTGCGCAAGAGTCGTCCATATCTTCTGACCATTGACGACAAACACATCGCCGTCTCGCACGGCTTCAGTCCGCAACGAAGCCAAATCCGATCCCGCACCAGGCTCAGAGTACCCCTGACACCATACATGCTGGCCAGCAATAATCTTTGGCAAAAATTTTTCTTGTTGCGCCGCGCTTCCGCGTTGAATCAAGAGCGGCCCGATCATGACGATCCCCATATCTGGGGCGCGGGCGACGCCGTACTGCTCTTGCTCCTCCACATAGGCAATCATCTTTTCTGGAGACAAGCCCATTCCACCAAAGCGCTTCGGCCAGGCCGGCGCCACCCACCCCTGGCTAGACAAGGTCAAGTACCAATCTTTGATTTCATGCCAATGTAGGCGTCGCGGCACATTACGCAGCGCTTCAGGGTAATGTTTGGAATAAAAGCTGCGCAGCATTTGTCGAAAATCTGTCTCCGACATTGCGTCCCAATCTGCATCTGCTGGAAAATCTGTTTTGGTGTCCGCTGATGCGGTCACGGACTCCGGCGCGGACTGCTCAAGATATCGTTGACGATGCGCGTTCAAGTTTCCAAGCTGCGCCGATAGTTTTAATGCCCGCTTAAAATACAAACCGATATCACACTCATCGGTAAAGCCCATCGCGCCATGAAACTGTATCGCCATACGCGTCACCAATAGCGCAGCGTGAATCGTCCGCGCTTTAGCACGACTGGCCAATACAGCCAGATCAACGCCCTGCTCGATTTGCGTCAGAACGTCCTGCACACACGCAGAAGACAACTCGACTTGAATATACGCATCGACAGCGCGATGCTTTAAGGCTTGAAAACTACCAATCGCTCGGCCAAACTGTTTGCGCGTACCCAGATAATCGAGTGTCAGACTCAACGACCGTCGCATCACGCCCAGCAATTCTGCTGACTGAACCACGCGTGCGCGGTCATTCGCACGATCTACAAGCGCAAGAACCTCGTGCCCTTGCATCAAAACATGCGATGCGGTCACGGCGACCTTGTTTAGACTCAAGGTACCTGAGGGCAAGCCATCCACGCCTGGCAGGTCCTCACACACAGCGCCCGCTGCCTGAGCAGGCACCCAAACCAGAACAGGCTCGGACTGCCGCATTGCCAGCACTATCCAGCCATCGGCTCCCCGTCCCGGATTAACAAACGTTTTTTTGCCAGACAATTCGTATGCATCACCTCGCGCAATCAGCTGCGTGGAATGTCCCGACGCAGCTTGCATTTGCCCAAGCTTTTCTTGCCAAGCTAAGCCAGCCACACAGGAACCATCAACCAAGCACTCAAGTAACTGACTACGCAGAACGCTCAACGGACACCCCGTCAGCACGGTGGCGACCTGCACCGCTCCTGCGATGTAGGGCTCCGGGAAGAGCGCCTGCCCCACCTCTTGTGCGATGGCAGACATCTCCTGCAATCCCAAGCCCAACCCACCATCGTCCTCGGAAACCAACACACCCAACCACCCTGCATTCGCAATCTCTTGCCACGCTGAACGATCAAATCCTGCTTGAGTATCGCTTAGCCGCCGCAACCGCGCTACCGCTGCATTGCGGCTTAACAAGTCACGCGCACTGTCACTAAATGCGTCGATCGCGTCAGCGTTCATTAAGAATCTCCTTTATTGTTTGTCTTGATTGTATGAGTTTCAAAAAAATGCGGCAAAATACTCACCTTGCTTTGCAAATGATCCGATGAAGGTAACCAGATGATTCAAACCACACAACAACAAATCGTTGACGAAGCCATGACGTCTCGTCACTCAATGCGTGCCTTTTTGCCCACGCCCGTATCCCACGAAGACATTGAAAAGATGTTCGAAGTCGCTGCGCGTGCACCCTCTGGTTCGAATACACAGCCGTGGAAGGCCTACGTGTTGACTGGTGCGATCAAAGAACGCCTGTCCAATGCCATCGTGGAAATCTACAACGACAAGGCACGCTTCGAAGCGCTCAAAGAGGATTATCGCTATTACCCAACCGAATGGGAGTCACCTTACATTGACCGGCGACGTAAAGTCGGCTTAGCTCTTTATAAGTTATTGGGACTCGGGCGCGACGACAAAGCAGGGATGCACGCCCAGCATGGGAAAAACTACAGATTCTTTGGTGCACCCGTAGGCATTATCTTTACGATCGACCGAAAGATGAATACTGGCTCTTGGCTAGACTTTGGCTGCTTCTTACAGAGCTTCATGGTGGCGGCTCGTGGTCGCAATCTTGACACCTGTGCGCAGGCGGCCTTCAACCGTTTTCATCCCGTTATCCGAGAGGTCGTTGGCATTCCAGAGGGCGAAATCGTCATGTGCGGACTCGCACTCGGCGTCGCCGACATGAGCAAAATCGAAAACTCGCTAGTGAGTGAGCGCGAACCCGTCTCGAGCTTTGTTAAGTTTCTGGATTGAGCCTACGATCGCGCAAGCGCAGCAGCACTTAGCGATCGAAGCGTTTTTCCCACGCCTCGATCTCATCAATGCCGAGTGCTGCGTTGTACTGGGCAGAGTTGAACATTTGTTTTGCAAAACCTTTCATGTTGCCTTCTTTCGACAAATGCCCTAGCGCAGCCGTCATCGCAAACCCAAAAGCGCCGCGCGCCATGGCCGGATAAATCCCCAGATCAATACCGGCATTTTTCATTGAGTTAAACGATAGGTCAGCTAACCCACCACCACTATCCATATTCACCACAACAGGCACAGAGACTGAAGCCTTGATGGTGGCAATATCTTCCATGAGTGAAGGACTTTCCTTCAGTTCAACAAAGACAGCATCTGCACCCTCTTGGGCAAATGCACGCACTCGACGGATCGCTTCAGACAAGCCAAGCGCACCCGCCGAATCCGTGCGCGCAATCAACACAAATTCTGCATCGGAGCGCGCTGCACTGGCCGCGGCGATTTTTGAGACCGCCTCATCAAAATCTAACACCGAACGATCACCAGGCATCTGTGCGCAGCGCTTCGGTGAGATCTGATCTTCCATGTGAATCGCTGCTACACCGGCCGCTTCAAACTCAGCAATCATCCGCCGCACGTTCACCACATTGCCATACCCTGTATCCGCATCACAAATCAGAGGAATACTGACAGACCCTGCGACCCGGCGGGCATGATCTGTCATCAAGGTCAAATCGATTAAGCCCACATCGGGACGCCCAAGAAGACTCGCAGACACGCCATTGCCCGTCATGTACACCGCTGAGAATCCAGCTTGCTCAACCAATCGCGCCCCATAACCATCATAGATTCCAGGTGCACGCACAGCCTGCTTACCCTTCAACAAATCACGTAAGGCTCGTCTTTTTTGCGTTGCGGTCACGGTAGTCATGCAAACTTCCAGTCAGGATATTTTTTAAGGAATGGGATCAAACCGCCCAGCGACAAAATTGCAAGGATCTCTTTTGGCAAGGGGTGGGTTTGCCGTACGGTCCGACCCGCCACAAAGAGTTCGCCTTTTCCAAAATCGATGTTTATGGTCTGTTCGGCACCGATCTGATCTGTGTCGCACTCAAAGACAGGCAATCCATTATTAATCGCATTGCGGAAAAACTGTCTTCCGAAAGATTTTGCAACAACGGCACGAATGTTCATCGCATGCAGTACATGTGTGGCCTGCTCACGCGATGAGTTGATTCCAAAGTGGTGTCCTGCTATCAAAATACCGCCCGCACTCGCATTGACTTGAGTCGCTAGGTTTGGCGAGAGTTGTTCAAAGGCGTGTTGCGCGACATACGCGACATCCTTACCTGGCAAGTACTTGTTCGAACAGTGTATGTCTGTGTTGACATCATCACCGAGCACATAGCTAAGCCCAGTGATTTGTAAAGTCTGCACGGTCGTCATGCTGCAGACCTCCAGGTTCCACCTACGACATCGCGCGGATCCGTGATGCGGCCGGTTAAGGCTGACGCCGCTACCGTTGCCGCAGATCCCAACCAAATATCCGCGTTCTTATTACTTAAGCGACCCTTAAAATTTCGATTTGCTGTTGAGATCACTGTATCCCCATCGCCTGGCACCAAGCGATTCGTAATACCCACGCAAGTACCGCAACCTGCCGACTCAAAAGACGCGCCCGCCGTCGTCAGCACCTCAATCAACCCCTCTCTTAACGCGGCCAAATAAATTTGACGTGAGGCTGGCGTCACAATCATTCGTACGCCTGGTGCTAATTTCTTTCCTTTGAGAATCGATGCGGCTTGACGGATATCGTCTAGACGACCGTTTGTGCAGGTTCCAATCAACGCAAATTGAATCTTTTGGTCTACGACCTCAGTGACGGAGACGATGTCGTCCACCTCATGCTTGCGCGCAAGTTGCGGGGTCAGACTTGATACGTCAAAATCAATCCGCTCCAAATACTGCGCATCTGGATCAGCGAAGACTGGCGAAGGTGTTTTTGCGCCATGCGCCTGCAACCAAGCAAACGTCTTTTCGTCTGCCTCAAGAATGGCCGCCATCGCACCCAACTCTGCCGCATGATTGCAAAGCGTCATGCGGTCATCAATATCCATCGCAGCCACGGCCTCGCCAACATACTCGATCGCGATGTCATTTAGGCCTTCTGCACCGAAACGACCCAACATCGCGAGCGTAATGTCTTTAGCCCACACGCCAGGTGCAAGACGGCCACGCAGATTGATACGAACAGTCTGGGGAACGCGAAACCACAGTTTGCTACTCATCATCACCGCGGACACATCGGTTCCTTCAATGCCGGTGCCCAGCGCATTAAAGGCTCCATAGGTGACCGAGTGCGTGTCGGTGCCCACCACGAGATCTCCGCAAGTTAAGTGCCCACCTTCAGGTAACACTTGATGGCAGATTCCATCGCCAATGTCATAAAGCTTCGTGCCACGCTGCGCGGCGAAACTGCGCATCTCGCTATGGATTTGTGCAGCCTCTAGGCTTGGGGGTGGCGAATAATGATCAAGCACTAACGCGGTGTTTTTTGCGAACTGCAAGGGCTGTTCGCCAAACTTACCAATCATTTTGATGGTGTTGACTGCACGCGTATCTGTCACCATCGCAAAATCGATACTTGCGACGACAACCTCTCCCGCACTGACGGAGTCGCATCCCGCGTGTTTAGCGAGAATTTTTTCAACAATCGTACGACCCATTCGTCATCTCAACATAAAAAATTAAAAGAATAATGCGTGAGGCAAAATTACCGCTTAAGGTTCAACTTACGCACCACGTCACCCCAAGTCTCGTACTCTTTTTCCACGAAAGCGCGCATCTGCGCAGGCGTCGAAGGATCAGGCTCCATCGCCTGAGTCTCTAAGCGCTCGATCGTCTTGGGGTCACGTAAAGCAGCGACGATTGCCTCGTTGAGTTTTTTGACAATCGCGTCTGGCGTGCGCGCTGGTGCGACGAAGCTATACCAGTTGGTCGCTTGGTATCCTGGAAAACCGAGTTCGGCGACGGTAGGGACATCAGGTAAGGCCTGCGACCGTTGCGCGCCGGTCACGGCGAGTGCGCGCAACTTCCCTCCCTTGACCTGCGGGATAGCGGTCGGAGCGCTTGCGAAGATCGCTTGAATATCACCAGCTAACAAGGCCGTCATCGCAGGGCCACCGCCTTTGTAGTTGATGTGTTCCGCGGACGTACCGGTACGCGCTTGGAGTAACTCACCGGCCAAGTGTCCCGCACTACCTAAACCGGGCGACCCATAAAACAGTGGTTTCTCTTTGTTCTTAGCCGCCGCAATATAGTCGGCCAATGTTTTGATATTCGAGTCTGTTCGGACCACCAGAATATTTCCGAACGTCACCCCATTGGAAATCATGGCGAAGTCTTTCAATGTTTTGTACGGCGTGCCGTCAGGCATATGCGGATTCACCGCCAACGATCCAATATTTGCCAAGCCGATCGTATACCCGTCTGGTGCCGCATTGGCGACCGCATCAGCCGCGATATTTCCACCCGCGCCAGGACGATTATCAACAACCACCGTCTGGCCGAGCAATTCCGACAGTTTCACCGCAACCGTGCGTGCGGCCGAATCGGTGCCACCACCTGGGGCAAAACCGACCAGTAAGCGAACGGATTTGACTGGATAGGCTGCCGCAGCAGACCCCTGTGCATAGCTGGAGGCCGACGCACTCAGGCATAGTGCGAGTAGGCTTACTTGGAAAAGTTTAGTCACGTTCATCAGATCTCCGAGGCGTTATGTCAAAGGTTCATTTTGATGATGGAATACTACAGCGTGGCGGACCTAAAAATGCTATTTCCCGGACGCGAATCAGGCTTGCTGCGCCGCAGCACAATTAATATCGATTTCTCTGATCCACTATAGTTAGACACCCGCCGACGTGGCGAAGCAAATAACGAGTGCCCCTATGCGAAGTAAACTTTTTGTACCAGGTTCGCGACCAGAGCTTTTTGACAAAGCCTTGGCGAGCGCCGCGGACGCCCTTTCATTCGACCTCGAGGATGCAGTTGCCGAACCCAAAAAGGAAAGCGCTCGCGCAACGCTCGCGACCTGGATGGCATCACCCGCTGCTGTAGAAACAACAAAATGCGTGATCGTTCGCGTCAATGCGATGGACACACGCTTTTTTGAGCAAGATGTTGCCCAAGTGGTTCGCGCTGGGCTCGACATGATTAATATCCCCAAGCCAGAGAACGCCCAGGCAGTGCGGCAAGCGGTCAGCCTGATTGAACAGGCCGAGCGCACCAACGGCGTGAACACCGACGGCAAGTCCCCCATCAAAGTCTTACTCAATGTGGAAACACCCAAAGCTCTGCGCATCGCCTTCGAACTTGCAGGCGCGCATCCGCGTGTGGCAGGCCTCCAACTAGGACTGGCGGACCTCTTCGAACCCATTGCCGTATCGCGCAAAGAACTTTTTGCGGTGCAGTACGCCATGATGGAAATGAAAATGGCCGCCGCCGAAGCGGGCGTTGCCGCGTTTGATGCGGCCTACGCCGATATTAAAAATGCCGATGGCTTCAAACACGAGGCGGCTTTTGCGGCCAGTCTCGGATACACAGGCAAGACATGCATTCACCCCAGCCAAGTCGTCATGGCTAACGAGGCCTTCCGGCCAAGCGATGAAGCGATTGCACATGCCTTGCGTGTTGTGAAAGCTGCCGCGCAAGCTGAAGCAGGTGGCGTTGGCGCATATGTCGTCGACGGGAAAATGATCGATCCGCCCTTTTTAAAGAGTGCACAAGCGCTGTTGGCCAATGCGAAAAGCATGGGCTTGATCCCCTAAACCACCCGAAAACCTTTAAGGAAATCACCTATGTCCGCCTTGCCCAAGTTTGTGCGCGCCATGAGCGCCCTCGTCTTTACGACAGCCATGGCACAAGCCACGGCGCAGACCGATTTTCCAAACAAGCCGATCACCCTGCTAGTCGGTAGCGCTCCCGGCGGCTCGAACGATGTCTTTGCGCGCGTCATCGGCAAACAGCTACAAGACGTACTTGGCGTATCAGTCGTCGTAGAAAATAAGCCAGCCGCGGGGGGAATATTGGCCAACGTTCTATTGGCCAAAGCACCCGCTGATGGATACACCCTAGTGGTTCTGTCTTCAACGTTTACGACTGGCGCGGCTGTACGCAAGAACCTTCAGTACGACGCAATCAAAAGCTTTACACCGATTGCAATGCTGGCTAAAGGCCCCATGCTCATCACTGTGGGCAATAACACCCCGTACAAAACCCTTGAGGATCTCGTCAAATTCGCGAAAGCCAACCCAGGCAAACTGAACTACGGCACATCTGGTGTCGGTAGCATCAACCAGTTTGCCTCCGAACTACTTTCAGAGGCTGCCGGAATCAAAATGACCCATGTGCCCTACAAAGGCATGGGACCTGCTGTCACAGACTTGCTGAGCGGCCACATCGATATGATCATCGCCAGTGCACCTTCATTATTGTCGCAAGTTAAATCAGAAAAGATTCGTGCGCTTGGTGTGACGACCGTCGAGCGCTCAGAGGTTGCGCCTGACATCAGCGGATTAAAGGAAGCGGGTTTACCAAAAGCCGCAGTGGATCTCTGGTGGGGAGTTCTCGCTCCTGCCGGAACACCTAAGCCAGTCGTCGATAAGCTCAACAAGTCGATTAACCAGATCATCACTTCCGACGCAATGAAATCGTTTTTTGTCAAAGAAGGCGCCACCCCATTCGCGATGAGTCCAGAGGCGTTTGCGAGCCACTTGGCCACTGAGCTCGAACGCTGGAAGGTCATTGCTCAGAATGCCAACATTCAAGCAGAGTAAACACGGCACATGAACAATCCATCCTCTCACGCATTTTCCGAGCTACCCGCCCGCACTGGTGCTCTCGGCCCCCTCTCGGGCGTGCGCGTCGTAGATATGTCGGCTTATATCGCGGGGCCCTACGCCTGCTCACTTCTCGCGGATCAGGGGGCTGAGATCATCAAGATCGAGCCGCCTATTGGCGATAACCTGCGCAAATACCCTTCAACACTAGAATCTGAAAGCCGAGCATTCTTAGGCGTCAATCGCAGCAAACTCTCCGCCGTGCTGGATGTAAAGCAGGCCGATGACCTCGCCACACTGCTGACCTTAATTGAAAGTGCCGATGTGCTGGTCCATAATTTTCGACCAACGGTGGCGCCGCGCATTGGCATTGGCTACGAGCAACTCAAAGCGATCAACCCTAGGCTTGTTTACTGCGCCGTTAGTGGATATGGCGAGACCGGGCCATTAAAAGATAAAGCCGGATTTGATCAAGTGTTGCAGACCATGACTGGCATGTGCACACTTCAAGGAAAAAAGGACGGCCCACCGGAAATTTTGTATGGGTCAATTGTCGACTACTACGCGTCGGCCTTAGTTGCAGGTGCTGTGTCATCCGCACTCTTTGAGCGAGAGCGCTCTGGCGAAGGGCAATTTGTCAGTGTGTCCTTGTTGTCCGCGGCGATGACCCTCCAGTCTGCGCGCTTGGTTTGGGCCGACAATGAAGGTCGTGACGTAGGCCGTGACATGCGCTCTGGCGGCATTACCGGCTTGCATCCCACGAAAGATGGTTACTTATACATTTCAGCCAACACCCCACACTTTTGGATCGCGTTATGCAAAAAGCTGGGTCTTGATGATCTAGCCTTGGACGAACGGTACGACACCGTCCGCAAGCGCGCTGCGCACCAAGCGGAGATCGTGCCTATTATTCACCGCGCGCTCAGCAACAAATCAGCTCTCGAGTGGGAAGCTATTTTTGGTGAAGAAGTCCCTTGCTCGGCGGCTCGAAGCGTTGAAGATATGTTTGATCATCCCCAGGTGCAAAGTCAGGACATGATCACAACCTTTGAACATCCTGTGGTGGGCCGGTACCGTGGACTGAAACGTTCACTTCGCTTTAGTCGCACACCCGGGCCAGACCCCTTCTCTGCTCCAACGCTCGGGCAACATACCGCATTGATACGCGCCGAAGCCAAACGCTTGGGACTCAAACGCAAGCCGAAATGAACATCCCCAATACGGCCGGCACCGCTCCACCGTCCTTACGTGTCCCCGACAACGCCTGCGACGCTCACCTGCACATCTACGACGCGCGCTTTGCGACCGTCGTAGATGCTGCGCAGGCGCTGGACCGGGCCACTGTCAGCGAATATCGCCAACTTCAACAAAGACTCGGCACAACACGAGCGGTCATCGTCACCCCTCGCAGCTATGGCACAGACAATCGCGTGACGGTTGATGCCATCGATCAGCTTGGCATCAAGCAGGCGCGTGGCGTGGCTGTATTGCGTACCGATGTCACCGACGCACAGTTACGGCAATTAGATCAGGCAGGGATTAAAGGTATTCGCTTTTCTCTCTATACCCCCACGCATGCGGCGGCAAGTTTCGATATGGTCGAAGAGCTCTCGCATCGGGTTGAACCCTTTGGGTGGCACCTGCAACTGCACTGGACTGCGGATCAGTTTGTTGAGCACGAAGCGATGCTTAAACGGCTGCCCTCGCGCTTAGTGATCGACCACATGGGAAGACTCCCTCAGCCGGCAGGCATCAACCATCCGGCTGTTCGCCTCATGCATACACTGCTCGATCGTGGACGAACATGGATAAAGCTTTCGGGACCCTATCTAGACAGCAAGGCGGGCGAACAGGACGAATTTCGTGACATCGATGATGTGCCGAGACACTGGATTAAAACCGCGCCTGAACGTCTTGTATGGGGAAGCGACTGGCCTCACCCCACGGAGACCCAAAAGCCTGACGATGCAAAATTGCTAGACTTACTCAGTCGTTGGACCGAAAGCGATGCGGTGATAAAACAAATACTGGTCAGCAACCCCGCAGCACTATATGGCTTTGACTGACTCAGACATTCACATCAGCACGGCGCGCAAGCGCCCGGCCGCTTCACGAATCATTGCCGCAGTTGTATCCCAATCTACACACCCGTCGGTCACAGAACATCCATACGTCATCTTGCTACGATCTGCTTGAATCGATTGGTTCCCCGCCGCAATATTGGACTCGATCATGACACCGACAACCGATCGATTCCCTGCAACAATCTGGCTCACGACATCGGACATCACCAACGGTTGCAGCTCGGGTTTTTTATAGCTATTCGCATGTGAGCAATCGACCACAATATTGGGCGTCAACTTCGCTTTTTTCAAGCCGTCTTCGGCCAGAGCAATCGATACGGTATCGTAATTAGGACGACCGTCCCCTCCTCTGAGCACCAAATGCCCGTAGGGATTGCCCGTCGTATGGACGATCGAGACTTGCCCATCACCGGAAATCCCTAAGAAACGGTGCGGCCGAGAAGCAGAAAGGATGGCGTTCACCGCCACACTCACCTCACCATTCGTTGCATTCTTAAAGCCTACTGGGGTCGACAACCCAGACGACATTTCACGATGCGTTTGCGACTCAGTCGTGCGCGCACCGATCGCGTTCCAAGTGATCAAGTCGCCCAAATACTGAGGCGAGATTGGATCTAAGGCTTCGGTGCCTGCGGGCAAGCCCAGCTCATTGACGTCCAGCAAAAATTGTCTGGCGAGAATCATCCCCTCATCAATACGAAACGAATCATCCATATGAGGGTCGTTGATATAACCTTTCCAGCCAACCGTTGTCCGTGGCTTTTCAAAATAGACCCGCATCACAATCATCAACACATCCGATACCTCAGCGGCAAGCACTTTAAGTCTGCGCGCGTAATCCATACCAGCCACAGGATCATGGATAGAGCATGGCCCAACCACAACAAAGCGACGTTTGTCTTTCCCCTCAAGGATGCGAATCAAATCCGCACGCCCATTTGCCACCGTGCGGGCAGCCGCCCCCGTCAGCGGAAGCTTGGCCTGAACTGCCTGGGGTGTCGGCATTGCATGGAATGCAGCGATATGCAGGTTATTCGTTGACGTCGGTGCTGCGTTTGCGTTCATGTCGTTAGACCTAGCGAAAATGGATTTAGGGTAATTTCAAGACATTTTAATCAGGCTACAAGAAGTACGCTTGACCGCTACAAAGATTGGCTTGCCTCGCCACCGATCAGCAAGGGATTCACCTAAACTAATGCAATGACACGAACCAGACGAATTGCTCACCTCGATATGGACGCTTTTTTTGCGTCGGTCGAGCTCTTGAGCTATCCGGAGCTGCGTGGCCATCCCGTTGTTGTGGGCGGACGAAATGCCAGCGCGCGGGCGGCCGACGGTGCTGCGGGGCTAGAGCGCTTCACTCGACTCAATGACTATGCAGGGCGAGGCGTTGTAACGACCTCAACTTACGAGGCACGCGCTCTCGGCGTTTTTTCCGGAATGGGGCTTATGAAATCGGCCCTACTTGCCCCCCAAGCAATATTGCTGCCTGCAAACTTTGAAGCGTATCGACACTATTCACAATTGTTTAAACGTGCGGTCGCAGAAATCGCCCCTGCTATTGAAGATCGGGGTATCGACGAAATCTATATCGATCTCAGTGATATCGACGAAGACACGCTCACGATTGCCCAGCGAATAAAAGCGCGCGTTGTTGAGGCGACCGGCTTAAGCTGTTCGATTGGGATTAGCCCGAATAAACTTCTCTCTAAAATTTGCTCAGATTTAGAAAAACCCAATGGACTCACAATCCTGTCGATAGACAAATTAAAAGATCGTATCTGGCCACTGCCCGCAAAAAAAATTAACGGCATCGGGCCTAAAGCGAATGAGAAACTCGGCGCACTAGGCATTGTCACGGTGGGCGAGCTTGCTGCCGCAGCCCCTGAGTTGTTAGTTGCTCACTTCGGCCGTGCGACGGGGACCTGGATGCACGAAGCCGCACATGGCATTGATGACCGTCCGGTGGTCACTTGGTCGGAACCCAAATCCATTAGTCGTGAAACCACTTTCGAACGGGACCTACATCCAAAACACGATCGCGCCGTCCTGTCAGAGGCTTTCACTAAGCTTTGCCTAAGACTTTCCGAAGATTTGTCCCGTAAGGGCTATGTCTGCAAAACCATTGGGATAAAAATTAAATTTTCGGATTTTCAAGTGATCACCCGCGATATCACCCTAACAAACCACATTTCCTCAGGAGATTTGATCAGAAAGGCAGCCACAGAATGCCTGAAGCGCGTGCCGTTGGAGCAACGCCTACGCCTACTCGGCGTGCGCGCGGGCAGCCTCACCGCTGAAAGTGCAGCAAACCAATCTCCGGAAGTTTTCCAGGCGAGCCTGCCATTTCCTTAATGCACTGCACAACACGTCTTGACGCAATCACTTCGTTTTCGTGTGTTCTAGCGTTATGCTCGACGTAGTGCTTTTTTTTCGAAACTGACATGATCATCGAACCAAACTCCCACACCCTCGGCGCGCGCGTCCTTGAACTTGATTTATCGATCAAACTAAAGGATAACGAGATCGATGCATTGATGCATGCCCTGGGAAGCCATAGTGTTTTAGAGTTCCCTGACCAATCTTTATCAACGAGTCAGCTTAAGTCCTTTAGCGAGCGCTTTGGGCAACTCTACATCAGCCCTGGTGGTCGGGCGCAAGCGCAGGGACACCCGGAGGTGATGATCCTGTCAAACATGCTTAAGGATGGGCAAGCGCTAGGCATCAAAGACGCAGGGCAATCCTGGCACACGGATATGTCTTACTCCAAGATGATTGCTTTTGCCAATGTTCTCTACGGCACAACGATCCCACACCGCGATGGCAAACCCTTGGGTGCAACGCAATTCCGAGACATGCGTGCTGCGTATGAAGATCTCCCTGCGGACGTTAAGCAAACGCTCGCAGACAAGACCATTACCCATGACTTCAATAAGTTTTGGGAAATGATGCGTACCAGACCCGGAAGCACACGCCCTGCTCTGAGCGAGCGTGAGCGGCAAGCTCGCCCTCCCGCGGTCCACCCTGCCGTGCTCATCCATCCTATTTCCGGAAAAAAGGTACTTTACGCAAACCCCGGCTACGCCATCCAGATTAGCGATCTTTCTGAACAAGAAAGCACCGAGATGCTTGAATTTCTGTTTGCACATCAACTGAAGGACAAGTTCCTCTACACCTACCAATGGAAGAAAAATTCGCTGCTAATGTGGGACAACATCGGAACGATCCACAACGCGGTCGCGGACTATGAGCCTCATGAACATCGGTACATAGAGAGATGTCAGGTGATGGCAACGAGACTGTACGACGCTCGCGGCACGACACAACCGATCATGTTCGCCTCGGGAAGCACGGTATGAAAAAAACCTTATTGACCGTTTGCCTAAGCGTGCTCTGCATCGCCACCTCATTGATCGCGCACGCTCAACCACGCGAGTTTCCCGACAAGCCCGTAAGACTAGTTGTCGCTTACGCACCCGGGGGTGCCACCGACATTGTCGCGCGCATGTTGGCTCAAGAACTCACGCAAATTCTGGGCCAGTCCGTGATTGTGGAAAACAGAGCCGGAGGGGGGACACTCGTCGGCTCGGACTCGGTCAAGCGTGCACCAGCAGACGGCTACACCCTTTTGTTTGGTACAAACGCCTTCATCATCACGCCACTGCTGCATAACGGACCGACTTACGATCCGATCAAAGACTTCTCTCACGTATCGCTCACAACCATACAACCGCTTGCGTTGTTAGTATCCCCAAGCTTGAATATCAAATCGGTCGAACAGCTTGTGCAGTACGCGAAAGCTAACCCAGGGAAAATCAATTTCGCGTCATCAGGTAATGGTTCGGCTCAGCATTTAGCCGGAGAGGCGTTTCGCGACGCAGCGAATATTGACATCACGCACGTTCCTTACAAGGGAGCAGGCCCAGCCTTGATTGATCTACTCGCAGGACGTGTCGACATTATGTTTACGTCGCTTGTCGGCAATACTGACCACATCAAACAAGGCCGCCTGATTATGATTGCGACCACGGGCCAAAAACGAGGCGTCGCCACCCCTGATACTCCGAGCGTCTCAGAATTTCTGCCAGGTTACAAAGCCTACACTTGGCAAGGCGTTATTGCGCCAACACAAACGCCTGCATCGACCATCGAAAAATTGAATGCGGCGATAAAAAAAGCAACGAGTACGCCCGCCTTTTATGAAAAACTCAACGCGCAAGGCATGGAAGTTCAAACCTCAACACCAGAAGAGATGCGCGCGCGTCTAGCTGCCGAGTCTTTAGAGTACCAATCCCTATTAAGCAAAACCCAGACAACCATCAAGTAAAGCAACCAACCCGACTTCCAATCCTCTAACTTTATTAACCCTCGGACGACAAATGACTACACCCCAATCAAAACGCTTCCCCCAACTGACCCTTGAAACCGTCGCTCCCGAGTCCGTTGGACTCGCGAAAGAGATATTGGACATATCCAGTATCGGTTTAGGTGGTCCGTACAACGTCATGTTGCGTAGCCCCGTTTTTGCGGATCGCATCAAGCGTCTGCTGGACTATTTACGCTTTGGCTCATCACTTCCGATGCGTTTAAATGAATTGGCGATTTTGATTCAAGCGCGAATTTGGACTTCACAAGTCGAGTGGTTTGCACACTATCCGATTGCCTTACGTAACGGCTTACCGGCTCATGTTGCCGATGACCTTAAAGAAAACATTCGGCCACGCAACATGCAGCCCGACGAAGCAGCTGTCTACGACGTATGCATGAACATGACAAAAAACCATGAAATCAGCGATGAGTTATTCAATCATGCTAAAGAAGTTCTGGGTGAGCAACAACTCGTAGATCTCATCGCTGTCAGTGGCACCTATGTCACGATTGCAATGTTGCTGAGCCTTGGTCGCGAGCCTATCCCGGCAGGCAAGCCCCTACCTTTTCCAGAAAAGGCTTACTAGTCGTTGATATCGAAATGATCGTTCGGAAGGCCAGCAACTTTCCGTTCGATCGCTATTTGGAACGCTTGCTCGACATGACGGGTAAAGCGCTTAATGTCAAACAAAGGCTTATCCAATAGCTTTTGCTGTAATGCTGAGCGTACTGCCGAAAGTCGCGCAGGATCTTGCGCTAACGCCACCGCAACCTGCACATACTCGTCTAAGTCGTTTGTGATCAACTCATTGAGATCGAGCGCGCGCAAAAGACTAGCCCCAACACGACCCGCATAAGACCGCCCCTTGCACGTCAAGACAGGCACACCGGCCCACAGCGCATCGCTAGCCGTGGTGTGGGCGTTATACGGCAAGGCGTCAATAAACAAATCGGCAGCGCGTTGCCTGGCAAGGTGATCGGCCATTGACTCGATGCGACCAGCAAATACAAGTCGCGTCGCCTCCACCCCTCGTGCCAGTGCCTCATGTCTAAGATGTTGCGCGGTTTGCTCAGTAGCTTCTCTTAACCACAACACACTCCCAGGAACCTGCTGCAGAATCTTCATCCAGCAATCGAAGATCACGGGATTAATCTTGTAACTATTATTGAAACAGCAGAATACGAAACCGGTGGGAGGCAAGCCTAGCTCTGCCCGAGAAAAAATACGCGAAGAGGGTCTACGGCTGGGATCGTTTGCTTGGTAACTATGCGCGAGGCGGATGATCTTTTCGGAGTAATGCACTGCATCAGCCGGCTCGGCAATCGTCTGATCGACTAATACGTAATCCATCGCGGCAATACCCGTTGTGCCCGGATAGCCAAGATAGCTAATTTGAATAGGTGCAACGCGCGCCAGAAAGACTCCGGGACGACACCCTTTGGTCAAGCCCGTGAGGTCAATCGCAATATCAAGATCAGTCTCGCGCGCACGCGCAATCAACTGTGCGTCGGTGCAGTCCTTCACATCCACGAAATGATCAAAGGTCTTCTCTAAGCGCAACCGCATGTCATCGCGTGTGTCCGGACCAAAAGAAAATGCAAAGATCTCAAACAGCGACCGGTCGTGTTCCTCAAATAAGCCTGCCGTCAAATAGGCCACGGGGTGATTACAGAAATCTCCCGAAAAATATCCTAGGCGGAGCTTGGCATGACGAGGGCGATCTTTTGGTGCCCATGGGGCACGAGGTTTGGTATGCGTAGTGTCAATCCACGCTTGCGCTACCTGCTTATGCAACATCGCATCATCGGTCAAGGCAAGCAAGGGGAAAGGCTGGCAGACCGGTTTGTTCGCGCGCAGATCTGTCAACAAAGCCTCTAGGCGCAGACTGTAGTCTACCCACTTGCATTGCTGCATATTGACGTGCAGCAATGTACCCGCCAAATACGGAATCGCAGGATCAATCGACAACGCTTGGCTGTAGCTTTGTACTGCAGCTTCGTTGTCTCGCAACTCAACGAGTGCGTTACCACGATTCATCAATGCTTGCGGATACTGCGGCGCAATCGATAGGGCTTGATCATAGCTTTCGACTGCCTCGCGCCAACGCCCCAATCGACCGAGGGCATTGCCCTGATTATAAAAAGCAGCGGCGTAGCGAGGCGAGATCTCCAGCGCGCGGGCATAGCTTAACAAGGCATCGGGCACACGCCCCATGACTTGCAATAAATCTCCTCGATTATTGTGGGCCTCCGCATACTGCGGGTCTAACGAAATCGCGCGGTCATAGCTCGCTAGTGCGGAGGTCAGCTTGCGTTGATCCTGAAGCACGTTGGCGTAATTGTTGTGTGCGGAGGCCGCATCAGGATCAATTCTTAACGCCTTAGCAATGAATAAGGCCGCACGATCTAAGTGCCCTTGCTGGTATGCCAGCAGACCGAGCATGTGCACTGCATCAAAGTGGTTCGGATGCCATTTGAGCACGCGCTCATACAGGGCTCGCGCTTGGTCAAGGTCCCCTTGCCGGTGGGCGGCCAACCCTTGTTCCCACTTGGCCTGCGCCTTCATGGCGTCGCTCGGCGAAATAGACCGGTGACTCTGCCCCGCTTTGGTTGACACGTCTTAACTCACTCAAGTACCAGAATCAACGATCCTTGTTTTTGATCCGGGTGTACACCGTATTGACGACAGTCGCCCGCACGGGATCAGTCAGCCCGCTCGCTGGTTTTGGGGTGGAAGTGTCCTTTTTGGGTTTTTTGGCCTCTTTGCTCGACTTTTGCTGACCTTTCGCCATGATTGTCTCCGAGAGTTAAACGATAATCTAGTTTACAGGTCAATCGAAAAAACTCCCAATGCCCGCGTCTATTTGCATACCTGCGTCCGAAATTGAGATTACTGCCACGCGCGCCCAAGGCGCCGGAGGCCAGAATGTCAACAAAGTTTCAAGCGCTATTCATTTACGATTTCATATTCCGACCTCTACCCTTGCTGCCGGGGTCAAGGTACGCTTGCTCGCGCTCAGGGACGGCAGAATCAGCCGAGACGGCGCCATTGTTATCAAGGCACAATCCCATCGCAGTCAGGATTTAAATCGCACCGATGCCATCGCCCGTCTGCATGAACTCGTCAATAGTGTCGCGCGGCCACCCAAAACACGTCACGCCACGCAGCCAACCTTCGGGGCACGCCAGCGTCGTTTAGATAGCAAACGCAAGCACTCTGAGGTTAAAACTCTCAGAGGCAAGTCCGAGTACTGATGATGAACATTCCTCTTTTCCCGCTAGGCATGACTCTCTTTCCTGAGGGAGTAGCCGCCCTAAAGATCTTTGAAGTTCGCTATCTTGACATGACGCGCTCAAGCTTTCGCGACAAGATACCCTTCGGCATCGTGACGCTAGATCAGGGATCCGAGGTACGGGAACCCACCAAGCAGGTCTCCTTTGCCGACATCGGAACCCTTGCCGACATCGTTGACTTTGAGGCAGTACAACCCAGCCTGTATGCCATTCGCTGTCGCGGCCAATCACGCTTTAAGATCGATCACTCCGAGCAGATGCCCAACGGCCTGTGGCGCGCCGACGTGACACTTATCGAAGAAGACCCCAATGTTGAGATCCCACCCGAACTCACAAAAAGTGCAACGACGTTACAGCGCGTCTTGCGCTCAATGGATGAGCAGGATATCCCGGACGACGCGCGCCCTGTCTTCAAGCCCTACCGCTTAAACGATTGTGGGTGGGTGAGCAATCGCTGGGCTGAGCTACTGAATTTGAACGCCCAACAAAAACAACAGCTCATGACGCTCGATAATCCGCGATTACGTCTAGACCTCGTTCAAGAGCTGCTCGAAGAAATGGGGGCCTTTCGGGCCCCCACATAGCGCACAGCCGTCGTAATCTTTTTAGGTCAACGATGCACAAAACGCATGAATGCGTTTGCAGGCCTCTTCGAGGATTGCATCGGATGTGGCATACGAAATGCGGAAATAAGGCGCCAAACCAAATGCTTCCCCAGGGACGACTGCGACCAGCTTTTCGTCCAATAACGCAGTCGCAAAATCAAGGTCGTTATTGATTTTTTTACCCTTGGGGGTCGTTTTTCCAAGCGTTCCTGCGCAGCTCGGGTATACATAAAAAGCGCCTTGCGGCTTCAAACAGGTGATGCCTGCGCATTCGTTGAGCAACCGCACCACCATGTCGCGACGCCGTTGAAAAATGACATTGTGCTTGGCAATAAAATCTTGTGGGCCATTGAGTGCCTCGACAGCAGCTGCTTGACTAATGGAAGACGGGTTCGATGTTGACTGAGACTGGATTGTTGACATCGCCTCGATCAACCAACTCGGGCCATGGCCATAGCCGATTCGCCAGCCCGTCATGCAGTATGCCTTCGAGACGCCATTCACGGTCAAAATCCGGTCCGCGATCGCTGGAGCCGCCTGGGCCAAGGTACAAAAAATTGTGCCGTCGAATAGCAACTTCTCGTACATGTCGTCGACCATCACCAGCACATTAGGATGGCTCTTTAATACGTCGCCCAACAGACGCAGCTCTTGCTCTGTGTAGACCGAACCCGTCGGGTTGGAAGGTGAATTCAGTATCAACCAACGCGTACGTGGCGTGATCGCCTTCTGCAGTTGTGCGGGAGTAATCTTAAAATTAGTTTCTGCGCCACAAGCAACCGTCACGGCCCGACCGCCCGCCAAGATCGCCATATCCGGATAGCTTACCCAACAAGGTGCAGGGATCAACACCTCGTCGCCCTCTCCTAGGGTGGCGACCAACGCGTTAAACAAGACTTGCTTGCCACCAGTTCCGATAATCACGTCGTTCGGATTGATCGTCATCGCGTGATCGCGCAGAAACTTCGCAACAATCGCCTTTTTAAGCTCAACCGTGCCATTGACTGGGGTGTAGCGTGTCTGCCCAGCCCGAATCGCTTGAATGCCCGCCTCGCAAATATTCGCCGGCGTGTCCATATCGGGCTCACCCTGCGCCAACACGATGACATCCAGCCCTTTTGCCTTGAGGGCCTTGGCGTTATCTGTTACGGCAAGAGTCGGTGAGGGTCTAACCAAGGCCATGCGGGGTGAAAGCAATGCGGCGCTCATGTATGTCTCCAAAATGCGCTATCAAATAGCGAAGAATCTTGGATCGACTATAACCCAAGCCCTCCCCCTTCGCGATCGAGCCCGCCTATGGCAAAAGTACACCAAGATGCAGGCGCTCATGGTATCGTGCAACAAACATTTTGGAGATGATGATGATTGGAAAATTCCAGTTAATTCAGCGCGTGCTGGCCTGTGCCATGCTGTCTGTTGCGACGCTCGCCACACCAGCCTTTGGACAAAATAAATATCCAGATCGGCCTGTCAAGATCATCGTTGGCTTCCCACCGGGCGGGCCAACCGACATCGTGGCCCGCCTCATTGCCAACCGCTTGGAAAAAGCGCTTGGACAGACTTTTATCGTCGAAAACAAGCCAGGCGGGGGGTCAAATATCGGCTCGCAAGAGGCTGCACGCGCCAAACCAGACGGCTACACACTCTTTTTAGGTACCGTGGCCAACGCGACCAACCTATCAACGTACAAAAAACTCAACTACGACACCCAGCGCGACTTTATACCGATTAGTCAGCTGGTCTCCTCCCCAAGTATCCTTGTCGCGAACAACGATCAGCCCTTTAAAACGCTACCGGAATTAATTGCGTATGCAAAGGCGAACCCAGGTAAGTTAGCCTACGCAACCTCTGGCGCTGGCGGTTCACCACACCTCGCTGCGGAAATGCTCAAGTTGCGCGCGGGCATAGACTTACTGCACATCCCTTACAAAGGCGCTGCGCCCGCGATGAACGATGTCATCGGCGGACAGGTGGGTATTGGCTTTAAGACTGCATCCGGCGTCACAACGACCCTTCAGGCTGGCAAGTTGCGCCCGATCGCAGTGGCGGGACGCGAGCGTATGCCGCAGCTTCCTGATGTCCCCACATTGATTGAACTTGGCTTTCCAGACTTTGAAGTAAGTTCATGGAGCGGCTTACTCGCCCCAACCGGCACCCCACCTGACATCATCAATCTCTTGGCTAAAACAACGATTGAAATCATGAAGGCACCAGATATGCGCAAACAATTGGAAGGCATCGGTGCCTTTCCAGTCGGCAGCACGCCTGAAGAGTTCAAGAAGTATATCGACGACGAAATTAAAAAATGGGCCGTCGTTGCAAAAGCCGCAAACATCGAACTCTAACCAACCACATCAAACTACCTAAGGCCATCCATGGGGACTTTTAGAACGTTTCTTTTCGCGCCAGCGAATCATCCTCGACGGACTGAAAAAGCATTTACTTTGGGCGCGGATGCGGTCATCCTCGATCTTGAGGATGCCTGTGCAGTGTCGGAAAAAGTCTCCAGTCGCGCAAAGGTTGTGCAGGCAATGCAGCTGCCGCGCAACTGCCTGGGGTATGTTCGTGTCAATCCCATGTCGACGATCTACGCCCATGGAGACTTGCACGAGACAATCCAACCTGGTCTTGATGGCGTGGTCTTACCAAAAGTCGAAAACGCTGGCGAAGCGCAAACGGCCGACTGGCTCATCACACAACTTGAGCGTGAACGCGGGCTTACTGCCGGCAGTATCGATCTGATGCCAATCATTGAAACTGCACTTGGCCTAGCGAACTTAGCCAGCATCCTTGCAACAACGCCACGCATCCGTCGCGTCGCCTTTGGTGCAGGAGACTTCACACTTGACTTGGGATTGCGCTGGTCCCGCAACGAGCTAGAACTCCTCGCCTACAGAAATCAAATCGCTTTACTGTCTCGCGCCGCTGGCAAAGAACCTCCGATCGACACAGTGTGGGTTGACCTAAAGGATGCAGAAGGCTTTGAGCAATCCACCATGCACATCAAAGACCTGGGTTATCAGGGAAAGATGTGTATCCACCCCGACCAGATTGCCGTGGCGAACCGGTGCTTTACCCCAACGCCCGAACAAGTCGCCCGCGCGCAACGCGTGGTCGATGCGTTTACTGCAGCTGAAGCGGCGGGATCCTCTTCTATCCAATTAGACGGTCAATTTATCGACTATCCGATTGTGTACGCTGCCCAACGTGTACTGGCCATTAGCGAGAAAATTGCTAAGCTCGCCGTGTGATAACGTGCTGGCGCTGGTCTCCCTAGCCACCCTTTTTTGCAGCCTTGAGCCATGACAAACACGACGACGCCCCAGTACATCACTCTTGGAAATAGCGGCCTGCGCGTGCCGCGACTTTGGCTGGGCGCAATGATGTTTGGTGATCAAACCGACGAGAGCGTTGCGCGCGAAATGGTAGCGGTCACACGAGACGCGGGGCTAAATGCCATCGACACGGCTGACAACTATGCGAATGGCGAGTCAGAACGCATGGTCGGACGCCTGATTGCACAGGATCGCTCACGCTGGGTGGTCGCCACCAAAGTCGCGAACGCCATCGGCAAAGAACCCAATGACAAAGGCTTATCGCGTCGCTGGGTCACGCAAGAGGTCGACAACAGCCTCCAGCGCTTGGGCACTGACTGGATCGATGTCTATTACATGCACAAGGATGACGAGGTCACCCCCATTGAAGAAACCCTATCGACCTTTGCCAGGCTCATCGAGCAAGGAAAGATTCGGTATTACGGGATCTCTAACTTCCGTGGCTGGCGAGTTGCCCGCATGGTGGAAACTGCAAGAAAAATGGGGATTCCCCAGCCCATCGTCTGTCAACCTCCTTACAGCGCGGTGACGCGACTGATCGAAACAGAAGTCATCCCAGCCTGCGAACATTACGGCGTGGGCGTTGTAGCCTACAGCCCACTCGCGCGCGGAGTCTTAACCGGAAAGTACGCGCCAAACGTAGAGCCAGACGCTCAAAGTAGAGCGGGCCGAGGCGATCGCCGCATCCATCAAACAGAGTTCCGCCCTGAATCACTCGAAATCGCGAACGCGCTGAAGAAACATGCCGAGAGCCGTCACCTCAGCGCCACGCAGTTTGCGATCGCTTGGGCACTGAACAACAAGCTTTTAAGCGGTGTCATCGGTGGTCCCCGCACGCTTGAGCAATGGAAGGACTACGTGGCAGCGTTGGCCGTGCAATTGGAGCCAGAAGACGAAACCTTGGTCGATTCTCTCGTACCACCCGGTTACGCCTCCACACACGGCTTTGTCGACCCCCAATACCCTATTAAAGGGCGCAAACCACGTTAATACAACGATCGTCCCAAAGAGATATTTGGGACGATGGTTTTGCGGCGATAATATGGACTTGGCAACATCCTTGCACGCATTATGAACAAGCGCGACATCGTCATTCGGCAAATCACTTATTTGCGGGGTCCAAACATTTGGACCTACTGCGCCACGCTAGAGGCGCTTATCGACATAGGCGAGCTTGAGGACTGCCCATCTAATACAGTCCCGGGTCTCTATGAACGCCTAACCACCCTGCTGCCCAGCCTGATCGAACACCGCTGCAGCCCCGGTGTACGCGGTGGTTTTTTGATGCGACTGAAAGAAGGCACGTGGCCTTGTCACATCATCGAGCATGTCACCCTCGCACTACAAGACCTTGCGGGTGTTCCTGGCTATGGCTTCGGACGCGCCCGGGAGACGGAAGAACGTGGCGTCTATAAGGTGATGGTTAGCGGCTGGCAAGAAGAGGTTACGCGCGCTTCTCTACTCACCGCACGAGATTTAGTGCTTGCTGTCATTGAAGACCAACCCTACGACTTTGATGCAGCACTTGAAGAGCTGCGCGATCTTGCTCAGGATCTCTGCCTTGGACCAAGCACTGCCTCGATGGTGCTCGCTGCTGACGATCGAACCATTCCCGCGATACGACTAAGCTCTGGCAATCTCGTGCAATTTGGCTATGGCGCTAAACAGCGCCGCATCTGGACTGCCGAAACAGATCAAACCAGTGCAATTGCCGAAACGATCTCACGCGATAAAGATCTGACAAAATCGTTACTCGAGTCGTGTGGCGTGCCGATTCCCCAAGGACGTGCGGTGGATAGTGCCGCTGACGCTTGGGAGGCGGCGCAAGAGATCGGCCTTCCCGTTGTGGTCAAACCGCTTGATGGCAATCATGGCCGCGGCGTCTTCATTAATCTAGAAACTCAACAAGAAATCGAAGCTGCGTACGAGGTCGCGGTAGACGAAGGCTCAGGCGTGTTGGTCGAACGGTTTATCCGCGGCAATGAGCATCGGTTGTTAGTCGTCGGTGGCAAGCTTGCCGCGGCGGCCAAAGGTCAAATGGCGAGCGTCACAGGTGATGGCAAGCAGACGGTCACCGAACTCATTGCCTCACAGATCAACTCCGATCCACGACGTGGTCGAGGCGAAGGGCAACCGCTCAATCCGATTCGCATTGATTCGGCAGCACGACTCGAACTTAAACGCCAGGGCTTTGATGCGGACAGCATTATTCCTGCGGGTCGCGACGTACTCATCCAACGAAACGGTAACGTGGCGTTCGACTGCACCAGTGATGTGCACCCAGAAGTCGCTGCGATGGCTGCCCTAGCAGCCAAGGCCGTAGGCTTGGATATCGCGGGTGTCGATCTCGTTGCCGAAGATATATCCAAGCCGTTACTGGCTCAGGGCGCAGCAATTGTCGAAGTCAACGCCGGCCCGGGATTGCTCATGCATCTGCAACCAGCCGAAGGCACATCTCAACCCGTGGGTCGTGCGATCATTGATCATATTTTTCCTGGCGACGAGAACGGCAGTATCCCACTGATTGGCGTCACGGGATCAAGCGGTACGACTGAAGTTTCTAATTTGGTTTTTCATCTGCTCAAGCAAAGTGACGCGTGCGTTGGTTTAGCGAACACAACGGGACTCTACGTCGGCAAGCGCGTGCTAAACCAGGATGACAGCGCGAACTGGAAACAAGGGCAACGACTCTTGCTCAACAAAGAGGTCGAGGCTGCTGTGATTGAAAATCGCGGCATGCAAATTCTGACGGAAGGACTTTCGTACGATCGCTGTAGCGTGGGCATTGTGACCAATGTCGCCTATTCTGTGGACTACCAACGATCTGACGTCGCCTATCACGCCTTTGAGAATGCCGAAGACCTCATTAAGGTCTTTCGAACGCAAGTCGACGTCGTTTTACCAACGGGTCATGCCATCCTGCACGCAGCCGACGAGAACGTCGTGGCTATGGCAGATTATTGTGATGGAGCGATTACCCTGTACGCAGCCTCGCCCGACAACCAGGCACTGCGGGAACACATTGCTGCCGGCAAGCGCGCAGCCACTATTCAAGACTCACAGGTGACGCTGATTTTTGGCGAGGAACGTCTTGAGGTCTTTTCTCTAGAGGCGTTGGCGCCTGATCTACGAAAATCACCTCAAATACTCGAAACCCTACTGGCCGCGTCCGCAGCGGCCTGGGTCTCGAATATCTCTGCTGAGCAGATCCGCTCTGGGCTCACCACTTTTGCTTATTAGTCCAACCCTTTAGTTAGCGTGGGCACCGCCATATTGAGCAATATTCCTTAGTAAAATCAGCTTTCTCGACGCAATCAGTCGATATTCACTACTGGTGGCTTAAATCCCCGAGCCACTTTAACAAAGGTTCATCTAGCATGACTGCTCGTACTTCTTGTCACCGCCTTCAGGTTGCCACTTCACTCTTTGATTTCATCGAACGTCAGGTTCTCCCGGGCACTGGTGTCACCAGCGCTGATTTTTGGAAAGGCTTTGACGCAATCGTGCAC
>CAIUZV010000006.1 GCA_903903735.1 uncultured beta proteobacterium
CCGCTCTTCGAGTTCATCGACCACGCGCAAGCTTTGCAGATTGTGTTCAAACCCGCCCGCCTCTGGCGCGAATTCGCGCAGGCAGGCATTGAGTTCATCTTGCCCGGCATGGCCAAACGGCGTGTGTCCCAGATCGTGGGCCAGTGCGATCGCTTCGGTCAGGTCTTCGTTCAGGTGCAGGCTGCGTGCCAAGACACGCGCAATCTGGGCGACCTCGAGCGAATGGGTCAGGCGTGTACGAAACAAATCGCCTTCATGATTAATGAAGACCTGCGTTTTATACTCCAGTCGTCGGAACGCCCCCGCGTGAATAATACGATCACGATCCCGTTGAAACTCACTGCGGTTCGCAGGGGCGGGCTCTGGGTAGCGTCGCCCGCGACTCGACTCTGGACGACAAGCGTACGCAGCAAGTTCTTGTGTCGAGTCCGACATCGTTACTCCGGGTGAGGGCCTAATCTGTATTACGCAAAATCACGCGCGCTACGGTTTCAGCGGGTGCCCCACGACGAATCGTTTCGCCAATCTGCGGCATCATGATGAAGCTAATTTCGCCTGCCTCGGCTTTTTTATCGCCGCGCATCAAGCGCATCCACTCGTCGACTCCCCCTAAACGCGGCCCGCGGGTCGGACATCCAATCGCTGCCACGAGAGCACGTACGCGCTCGACATCTGCAACGGGGAAGCCAAACATTTCAGCAGACAGATCCGCGGCCATCACCAGCCCACAGCCTACGGCTTCGCCGTGCAGCCACTGGCCGTAGCCCATCCCAGCTTCGATCGCGTGTCCAAATGTGTGGCCTAAGTTCAAAATTGCACGCAACCCGGTTTCGCGTTCGTCTTTGGACACGACCCAGGCCTTGTATTCGCAAGAACGGCGAATGGCCTCGGCCAGCAAGACGGGATCGCGCGCACGCAGGCCGGCTACGTTTTTCTCACACCAGGCAAAAAACGCTGCGTCCAAGATAAGACCGTACTTAATCACCTCGGCCAAGCCGGCCGACATTTCGCGATCAGGCAAGGTGTTGAGCACATCGGTATCGATCTCAACGGCGATCGGCTGATAAAACGCACCAATCATATTTTTGCCAAGCGGGTGGTTGACCGCCGTCTTGCCACCCACCGAAGAATCTACTTGGGACAACAAGGTTGTCGGCACCTGCACGAAACGCACGCCGCGCATGTATACCGCTGCGGCAAATCCGGCCATATCGCCGATCACACCACCGCCAAGCGCGACGATGACCGTGCGGCGATCCAGCTGCGCCCCCAACATGGCGTCGAAAATCAGATTGAGTGTTTCCCAGCTTTTGTGGGCCTCGCCGTCAGGCAAGACGATTGGCACGATGCGTTTGCCCGTAGTAGCCAAGACTTTAGTCACCCGCTCGCCCATGAGCCCCTGGATAACCGGATTCGTGACTAGGGCGATCGTGGTGGCGTCGGCTGGGATGGACTGCGCGAGAGCATCGAGCCGCCCGCTAGCAATATGAATCGGGTATTGTCCGCCCGGGGTGGCGACGGTTACGGTATGCATGGTTTGTTCTCACCGGTATGGCTTGCCGCAAAATCAGCCCGCATGTTCTCTGAGGAATTAGCAGGCCGGCTTTGTGCGGAGCGGTCGATAGGTTTGTCGAGCTGTTTAAGTCGGTCAATAATCTGCAGCACAAGTTGCCCGACCGATATGGTACCGGTGTCGACCGTGAGGTCAGCGACCTCCTGGTAGAGGGGTTCGCGCGCTTCGAGCAAAGACCGCAAGGTTCCTTTGGGATCAGGGGTAGCCAGTAAGGGGCGGTTGCGATCCCGGCTGGTGCGCCGAAAGAGCTCGTCAATGCTGGCACGGAGGTACACAACCAGCCCGCGGGTACGCAAGGCGCTGCGGTTTTCTGCCGCGATGACGGCGCCACCACCGGTGGCCAGAACGATGTCAGGTCGAACCGTGCAGTCATCTAGTACTTGGCACTCACGTTTGCGGAACCCTTTTTCACCTTCGATCTCAAAGATCACTGGGATGCGAACACCACAACGGGCTTCTAACTCATGATCCAGATCGAGAAAATCACGGCGCAAGGCTCGGGCAAGTGCCTTGCCGATCGTTGTTTTGCCCGCCCCCATCATTCCAACCAAAAAAATCGGCGTGTCATGGCCCAGCGTCCGCGCAGGCAGCTCAGGCACAACGGGGTCGACAGACGCGTTGGGCTCAGTCTGTTGTGGCGACTCAGGCAGGGGTTCGTGACTCATCTCAACATTATCCCATTGACCGTGCCGTGACACCAATAGGCTGGGGCAAAACGGCGCAAAACCTTTAAAATGGTAGGCAATGAGCAAATCAAATCCCCCCCGCGAAGACGATGACCTGCCAGACGAGAAGCCTAAAGGCTCTTTTCTGATCCGGTTCATTCTGAAACTATCCATTTTGTCGGCTGGTCTGGCACTGTGTGGCGCCTTGTTGTTTGGAATGGCGATGGCGCTGGCCTGGCCAAACCTGCCCGACTTGAACGCCATGACGGACTACCGTCCAAGGGTGCCGCTGCGCATCTTTACCTCTGACAGAGTCATGATCGGTGAGTTCGGCGAAGAACGTCGCAACGTTTTGCGCTTTAACGAAATCCCCGACATCATGAAATCAGCCGTGCTGTCGGCCGAAGACGATCGGTTTTATCAACACGGCGGTATTGACTGGATTGGTGTCGTACGTGCCGGCTTGACCAACCTGATCTCCATGCAAAAGACGCAGGGTGCGAGCACGATCACGATGCAGGTAGCGCGCAATTTCTATCTGTCTTCAGAAAAAACCTATTCGCGTAAGTTCTATGAGCTGCTCTTGACCTTCAAGATTGAAGCGAGTTTGTCGAAAGACCAGATTCTTGAGCTCTATCTGAATCAGATTTATCTTGGACATCGTGCGTACGGCTTTGCGGCTGCCTCGCGAACGTATTTAGGCAAATCGCTGTCGGACATTACGCCAGCCGATGCCGCCTTGCTTGCTGGTATTCCTAAAGCACCTTCGCGCTTTAACCCGATCGCGAACAAGCCCCGCGCTGTGCAGCGTCAGCGTTATGTGTTGGGGCGCATGCATTCGCTAGGCTACCTGACCGAGGCGGAATACAAGGCGGCGCTGGCTCAACCCATTGTCATCAAAGCGGCTGAGGGCACTCCGGCGGGTGGCTACGCCGTGCATGGGGAGTATGCCGCTGAACTCGCACGTCAGTTGATGATTAGCGTGTACCCCGATAACGTCTATTCGCGCGGGCTGAACGTCTACACAACGATTCACTCGAAAGACCAGGAGTGGGCCTATCAGTCCTTGCGCGAGGGCGTATTGGACTACACACGCCGTGCGCCTTACCCAGGCCCAGAAGCGCAACTCACTCTGCCAGCGGGCTTGGAAAAAGACGCCACTAAATTCGATGAGTTTTTAGATGGGGTGTTTGACAAGCATCAAGATCGCACCGAGATGTTGATTGGGGTCGTGCTGTCCGTCGCGCCCAATGAGGTGAAGGTGGCGCGCAGCGCGAGTGAAATCATCACCGTCAATGACAAGCGTGCGCTGGGTGTGATTGCTCGCGCGTTGAACCCCAAAGCGCCAGCGAACTTAAAAATTCAGCGGGGCTCGGTGGTGTATGTCCACAAAACACGGGAATACTGGGAAATCCTCAACCTGCCCACGGTGCAGGCCGCCTTTGTATCGATGGCCCCACAAGACGGCGCCATGCGCGCCATGGTGGGTGGCTTTGATTTCTATCATGGCAACTTCAACCGCGTGACCCAAGCTTGGCGTCAGCCGGGCTCTGCGTTCAAGCCGTTTATCTATGCAGCCTCGCTTGAGCGCGGTTTGACGCCAGGCACCTTGATTTCGGATCAACCGTTTGAGTTGACCGCGGCGCAAACCGGCTCGGGCAAGGCCTGGACACCAAAAAACTATGGCGATCAATACGATCAGATGCTGACCATGCGCGAGGCCATCGCGCGTTCGAAGAACATGGTGTCTATCCGCATCCTGCAGTCAATTGGACCGCAATACGCGCAAGAATACGTCACGCGTTTTGGCTTTGATAAATCACGTCATGCTGCTGTGCTTCCAATGGCCTTGGGCTCAGGCTCCGTGACCCCGATGCAGTTAGCCGCGGGATTTTCTGTCTTTGCAAACGGTGGCTACCGTGTCACGCCCTTCCTGATTGATCACGTCACGGACGCAAATGGTCAAACATTGATGCGTGCCAAGCCAGTGATTGCTGGGGATTCCGCTTCTCGCGCCATCGATGCACGTACGGCCTATGTGATGGATGACATGCTGCGCGGCGTTGCCACCTCGGGTACGGCCGCTCGCTCGCGCCAGGTACTCAAACGTGGCGACCTCGCGGGTAAAACGGGTACGACAAACGATTCAGTCGATGCCTGGTTTGCAGGCTACACGCCTCAACTGGTGGGCGTGGCATGGCTAGGGTACGACCAGCCGAAGTCGCTGGGTTCGCGTGAAACAGGTGGGGGTGCTTCGCTGCCCATTTGGTTGGGCTATATGCAAAATGCCCTGAAAGCCTTCCCCGAGCAAAAGCGCGGCCCCTTGCCAGATGGTTTGATTTCTGAAGGCGGAAATCTGTATTTCAAAGAATTTCCACCCGCGGAGTCCGTCAAACGCCTAGGGGACCCGAATCAGGACTCGCTGGGCGACTTTTTGAATAATCTTGGTGGTAACAACCAAGGTGGCTCAGGGCGACGCCCTGATCCGGGTGGCTAAGCAGGCGCTTAAACGCGTTGTTAACCGGGCGGCTGATGTCGCTCGGTCTACAGCTCAACGGTCAATGTCTGACCGGTCGCTTCCGAGCAAATCGCAGATAAGGTGTCATGCAGGTCCGTGCCGCCGCGCGTATCTTTCCAGTGGCGACCATCAAAGCGGTAATGGAAGCCACCGCTGCGCGCTGCGAGCCACATTTCGTGCAGGGGCGCCTGGCTGTTGATCACAACCTGGTGCCCGTTTTCAAAAATCAGGTTCAAAACGTTGCCGTTTCGCTTCGTTTCCACATCCAGATCAAGCTTTTCGAACCAGTGGTCCGCTTGGGCTTCTATTGCATCTAGAATGGTGGTTGCGCGTGTATGAAATTCTGTATCGTTCATAATCCTTGTCCTCACATTTGAGGGAGCCAGCAGTGATCCGCAAAATCGACCGTCCGCGACATGCCCGCATTGTAGCGATGCTTACCCTCTCGGCTTGGGTGGCAGGTTGCGGCTTTAAAGGTCCGCTGTATATGCCAGCCAAGCCTGCGGAGGTTCGCCCCTATGTCAGCCAGGAATCGATGTACGGTATGCCGCCAGACGAAGGCAATTCGGTCATCCCGTTCTTTGACGAGGATCTTATCCTGACCCCAGCGCCGATCGTAATCGAATAACTCTCTCAATTTCTGATGTCTGTATTGTGCTTCAGAACGTTCGTGAACCCTTCAATACCCATAGCCCTAACATGACTGCTCCTGAATCCAACGCTCTGGCCACCCCTGCCGGCTCACCTTTTTTTAGTTATCGCAACGGCGCCCTATACGCCGAAGGGGTTTCGCTCGCGGAACTCGGTCGCGCACTGGGTACGCCTTTGTATGTGTACTCGAAGGCTGCGCTTGCAGCCGCCTGGTCGTCTTATCAGGAGGCGATTGGCGCGCATCGCGTGTTGGTCTGTTATGGAATGAAGGCCAACTCAAACCTTGCGGTACTTAAAGAATTCGCACGGCTCGGGAGTGGCTTCGATATTGTTTCGGGCGGTGAATTAGCCCGTGTATTGGCCGCCGGTGCAGATCCCGCGAAGGTGGTGTTTTCGGGTGTTGGTAAACAAGCGTGGGAAATGCGTGCCGCCCTTGAGGCTGGCGTAAAGTGTTTTAACGTCGAGTCCGTCCCAGAACTCAAACGCCTCTCGCAAGTCGCCTGCGAAATGAGCAAGACAGCGGCGGTATCTTTGCGC
>CAIUZV010000007.1 GCA_903903735.1 uncultured beta proteobacterium
CAAGCGCGACAGGCTGAGAAGTTCTTCATTGATGACGTCGACATCAAAGAGTCCATGTCGTTGAGCCGATCAGCCCGAGAAAAACTCTGGGCGCGTGTCCGACAACATGGTCTAGGTTTTGTTCCCCAAACGGGTGGGTTGCTACCTTTTTTGAATGTTTGGCAAAACATTTGCCTACCAGTCAACATGTCGCGCAAGGCAATCATCGATCCCATCATCCCTTCGCTCGTACAGAGCTTAGGTCTTGACCGATTACTACGTCGCATGCCACGCGAGCTTTCAATAGGTGAACGACAGCGCGTTTCTTTTGTGAGAGCGCTTGCACGGCGACCGACGATTTTGCTGGCGGACGAGCCGACTGCTGCACTTGATCCCGTATTGGCAGAAGAGCTATTTAGCTTGATCATCGAGGTTGCCGCAGAACAGCGCATTGCTACGCTCGTCGTCACACACGAGTGGGATCTTGTTGAGCGTTTTAACTTACGACGCTTAACCGGTGTACCAACAGGCGCGGGAAGGGTGGTGTTTCATGCCTAGCTCGCTATCCCTGTCGATGCGTACTCGCCCAAGTTTTTTCGTTTTATGCGCGCTAGCACTGCGTGATCTGTATCACGACAAGAAGATTTCGCTCTGCGTCATCGCATCAATATTGGCGGTTGTGGGCCCCTTACTGTTGTTGTTTGGATTGAAGTTTGGCATCGTGAGCCAACTGCGTACCGAGTTGTTATCCGATCCGCGAAACAAAGAAATCCAAATGTCTGCGAGTGCACGCCTAGATGAGGCGTGGTTTACCCAATTGCGTGGCCGACCGGAGGTAGGGTTTGTCATGCCGTTGACACGCTCTCTGAATACCCAGGCTGACTTGTATGTGGATAGCCGCCGTTTTCTAGAGAATGTCGAGCTCATTCCTACCGGCGCCGGAGACCCTCTGCTGGGCCAGCTCGTTGCACCAGCGCTTGACACGGACGTCGTGCTGTCGCGCGCGGCCGCAGATCGTCTTAAGCTTGACGTGGGCGATATGCTTACTCTTCGTGTGGTGCGTAGCCTAGATAAAAATATAGAGCGCGCGCAGCTGCAAGTGCGTGTAAGCGGCATTCTTGCGCCCCAAGCGTTTAGTCGTCCCGCCATCCTGACGACACTTGCGGTACTCGTTGCGGTCGAAGACTTCCGAGACGGAGTCGTGGTGCCTTTACTTGGCGCATCGACTGGCTCCGCTCCCGCAGTGAGAACGCACTTCGCTCGGGCGAGGATCTACGCTGACTCGATTGATACCGTTCAACAGATCACTCAGTCTTTACAGCAGCAGAGCATAGAAACTACCAGCCGTATTGCCGAAATCAAATCCGTTCAGTCGATCGATCGAGTGTTAGGTTTTGTATTCGCTGTGATCGCCTGGGCCGCAGCATTAGGGTGTGCAGCCTCGCTGATCGGTGCCTTAATGGCCAACATTGATCGCAAGCGCAAAGACCTCGCGTTGTTAAGACTGTTTGGCTATGGGCGACAAAGCATGCTGGGATATGTCGTTTTACAAGCGCTTGTGCTCACGATGGCGGGCTACCTTTTCGGCTGTGGCATGTATTTCCTTGGAAGCTATGCCTTCAATGAGGTGTTAACGACTAACCTTGCGCGTGGAACATTTGTTTGCCGACTGGAATGGATTCACTTTGTGACTGGGTTATTGAGTGCCACCGGCATCAGCATTCTGGTGTGCGCAGTAGGCGGCCTTCTAGCTACAAAAATTGAACCTGCGGAGAGTTTGCGAGATGTTTAAACTGCAATGGCGCGTCGCTGTTCTTTCAGTACTGATCGCATTGGGTCACTCTGCGCACGCGCAGCAGTGGGACTCCCGTTTTTTTAATCCCAAGCCCTTGGCCGATGACGTAGTGATCCCACTGCCGTGCGAAGGTTCACTGACTTTTCGTAAGGTGCTTGTGCCTGGCGCAAAGCCCCTGGATGACTTTGGCGTGACACTCGGGGCCGAGGAGTCCACGCAACGACATCTTGAACAAGCCCATCCCGCACATATTGCGGGAAGTTTTACTGCACCTGCACCGGCCACAGGTCGATACTACCTAATGGGAAAGTAC
>CAIUZV010000008.1 GCA_903903735.1 uncultured beta proteobacterium
CAACTTCGATCAGAATTTCGTCTGCCTGAACGGCTTGGCCAGGTTGTTTTTTCCAGGTGAGCAGCGTCGCTTCGGACACCGATTCAGATAACTGCGGAACAACGACGTCAGTGATTGCCATTATATTTTTTTCCGTAATTGGATAGATTCGATTATTAAGATTATTTGGTCAGCATGAAGGACTTGAACTTACCGAAGGCTTGTTCAATCAGGGCCTTCTGTTGTTCAAGGTGCTTAGCCAAATAACCGACAGCGGGCGAAGCCGAAGCAACACGTCCCGCGTAACCGAGTTTTTGACCGCTCGACATATTCTGATAGAGGTGATGCTGCACGTAGAACCATGAGCCTTGGTTTTGTGGTTCATCTTGAACCCACACCACTTCGGTAGCCTTTGGGTACTTGCGTAGTTCAGCCTCAAACGTTTTGTGAGCGAACGGGTATAACTGCTCAGCACGCACGATCGCAACCGTGGTGTCCTTGCGCTCTTTACGCGCATTGACCAGATCGTAGTAAACCTTGCCCGAGCAGACCAAGACACGCTTGACCGAAGCGGGGTTGATCTTCTCATCAACTTCGCCAATGATCGGACGGAAACGACCGCTCGACAAGTCAGACATCGGTGAGCCCGCATCTTTGTTACGCAGGAGCGACTTAGGCGTCAAAATAACCAGCGGCTTGCGGAACTGACGCACCATCTGACGACGCAACAAATGGAAAATCTGCGCAGCGGAGGTTGGCTGAACAACCTGAATGTTGTTGTCTGCGCAAAGCTGCAAGAAACGCTCAATACGCGCCGACGAGTGCTCTGGGCCCTGACCTTCGTAGCCGTGAGGCAACATCATTGTGAGGCCAGACTGGCGACCCCACTTTGCTTCACCTGACACGATGAACTGATCGATCACAACTTGAGCGCCGTTCACGAAGTCGCCGAACTGCGCTTCCCAGATCGTCAAGGTATTGGGATCGGCGCACGAATAGCCGTACTCAAAGCCCAAGACGGCCTCTTCAGACAGGACCGAGTCAATCACGGTGAATGGTGCTTGGCCTTCGCTTACGTTCTGCAAAGGAATATAGGTGCCATCATTCCAGCGCTCACGATTTTGATCGTGTAGCACTGCGTGACGGTGCGTGAACGTGCCGCGACCAGAGTCTTGTCCCGTGATGCGCACGGCATAACCAGAAGCCACGAGCGTCGCAAATGCGAGATGCTCGCCCATACCCCAGTCAAGATTCTGTTCACCGCGCGCCATCGCACGACGATCATTCAAGAGCTTGTTGACCAAGGAGTGCGGGGTAAAACCCTCAGGCACTGTTGTGAGCTTTTCACCGATACGCTTGAGTTCAGCAGCAGGCACAGCCGTATCTGCCTGATCCGTCCACTTTGCACTCAGGTAGGGCGTCCAGTCAATTGCATACTTGCTCTTGTAGTTTGTCAACACGGGTTCGATCGTACGACGACCGTCTTCCATGTAACGTCGATAGTCCTTCACCAGCTGATCACCCTCGCCCGCCTGCAATACACCTTGCGCTGTCAGTTTGTCCGAATAGAACTGACGTGTGCCAGGATGCGCACCAATGCGCTTGTACATCAGCGGCTGTGTAAGGGATGGCGTGTCCTGTTCGTTATGGCCAAGCTTGCGGAAGCAAACAATATCAACCACGACATCGCGACCAAACTGCATGCGGAAGTCGAGTGCCAAACGCGTTGCAAACACGACTGCCTCAGGATCATCACCGTTCACGTGGAACACAGGCGCTTCGATCATTTTTGATACGTCTGTGCAATAGATTGTCGAGCGCGTATCACGCGGGTCGGAGGTTGTGAAACCGATCTGGTTGTTAATCACCAGATGCACTGTGCCGCCCGTACCGTAGCCGCGTGTTTCGGCAAGGTTCAAGGTTTCCATCACAACACCTTGGCCTGCAAATGCCGCATCACCGTGCACCAAC
>CAIUZV010000009.1 GCA_903903735.1 uncultured beta proteobacterium
CGTGGTGGGGCATCGGCTCAACCTGCTGTGCAGGGTGCAGGCGCTGGTGCTGCCGGCGGAGCTGCTCCGGCACCAAACGACATGTGGCGTCAGTCGGCTGAGCCGGCTGCTGCACCTGTTCAGTTACCGCCGACGGCTACCGGTTCGATGTCTGCAGCAGGTTTTGGTTCGGACGCTCCAGCGCCAGACCAGAACTGGTTTATTCCTACCGACTTCGATACACAGCGCTTTTTGGGCGAGGCGAAGCAGCAGTTTGTCGCGATTCAAAAGGTCTGGGATAGCGGCAATGTCAATGAGTTGCGCAGCTTCCTCACCGATGATCTCCTGAAAGAACTCCAGGCGCAACTCAGCGGCCAGACCGGTCAAAACCACACAGAAGTGGTGTTATTGAACGCTGAGCTGCTTGGAATCGAAAAGGTTAGCGATGGTCATTTGGCAAGCGTGCGCTTTTCCGGCATGTTGCGTGAGCAGGTTGGCGCCGAGGCCTTCCGCTTTGAAGAGGTTTGGAACCTGTTCAAGCCAGAGCAAGGTGGTTGGTTGCTGGCAGGTATTCAGCAAGTTCCAGTTACTCAGGCGAGCTAAGCGCTACCAATTAACTGAGAAATTAACCCTTAAACGCCCGCGAAAGCGGGCGTTTTTACTAAGTGACGCCGCCACACCCGTTAAACTGTTGGTTTGGTGCCGATATGGCAAATACTCCTATAGCCCGATATTTTGAGACGAGCTCTTCCCCCGCTTCCACGCCTTGAGGTTTTTAAACCTGTGCAAGCGCTCGCGCACGCCTTCAATTTGTTGACGAGGCAGCAGCCTTGGGCCGCGGAGCGTTTAGCACGTCACGCGGGTAAAACATTGCGAATCGTGCTGGGTGGCTTTTCGCTGACCTTTCAACTTTCCGCCGCTGGCCAACTGCTGCCCACCGAGATCAGCAGCACGCCCGATGTGGTCCTTGAGATCAACCCCCAATCCTTGGATCCCTTGGCGTGGCTGTCACCGCGTGCGCGACCCGATATGGCAGAGTATGTGCATGTGTCAGGGCAAGCGGCGTTGGCACAGGTTGTGTCAGAACTAGCGCGTGATTTGCGGCCAGACCCCGAGGACGCGCTTGCGCAGTGGTTGGGGGATGTGACTGCCCGAAGGCTTGTGCAGGGCGCACGCGCTGCTGCAACTGGCGCGAGCGCTGCGCTGCGAGGTCTTGGTAGAAATGTGGCCGAATACCTGTCGGAAGAGACCGACGCCTTGGCGGGCCGCCCACTGATGGAGGGTTTTGCGCAAGCGCAGTCACGTGCGCAGATGGATCTATCCGCTCTAGAGCAGCGAGCCGCCGAGTTCAACGCCCGACTCCGCAGATTGGAAACAAGCCGGAGCGCGGCGCGATGATGTCTTTGCCGCGACTGTTGCGCATTGTGCTGATCGCGTTCCGTTACCGGCTCGATGAGCTTGTGCTCTCCGGCATAGATCATCCGATGGCGGTGCGCCTATTATGGCTCGCGCGGTTGGGGTCTCGTCCGAAGATGGCGCGCGGCGTGAGATTGCGACTCGCACTCGAATCACTCGGCCCTATTTTTGTAAAGTTTGGACAGGTGCTGTCTACCCGTCGCGATTTAATCCCCCCCGATATCGCCGATGAGCTTGCGCTCTTGCAAGACCGTGTCGCCCCGTTTCCGTCAGACGAGGCGGCCGCGCTTGTGGAGGCCGCTCTGGGCGCACCGACCGATCAACTGTTTGGGCATTTTGAGACAGATCCTGTTGCATCGGCATCGATTGCGCAAGTGCACTTCGCGGTGCTGCATGATGGCCGACATGTCGCGGTGAAAGTCCTGCGACCTGGAATGCTCGAGGTCATCGATAAAGATCTTTCTTTGATGCGCGTGCTTGCGGGCTTAATCGAGCGCTTAGCCCCCGACGGTCGCAGGCTTAAGCCGCGAGAAGTCGTTGGAGAGTTTGATAAACACTTGCACGATGAATTGGATTTGCTTCGTGAAGCTGCGAATTGCAGTCAGTTGCGACGTAATTTTGCCGCGGACGGTGATCGCCGCAATCTGTTGTGGGTCCCTGAGGTGATGTGGGATTACTGCGCATCGAATGTCTTCACCATGGAGCGCATGTACGGAATCCCTGTCAGCCAGGTTGACCGCCTGCGCGCCTTGGGCGTTGATATCCCGACGCTGGCGCGTACCGGTGTTGAGATCTTTTTTACCCAAGTGTTTGACGATGGTTTTTTTCACGCGGACATGCACCCTGGCAATATCTACGTGTCGGATCAGCCGGACACGCTTGGACGCTACATCGCGTTGGATTTTGGCATTGTGGGCTCGTTGTCGGAGTTCGATAAGAACTATTTGGCCCAGAACTTCCTGGCTTTTTTCCAACGAGACTACCGCCGTGTCGCGCGCCTGCACATTGAGTCCGGCTGGGTGCCACCCACCACACGCGAGGAAGAGCTTGAGGGGGCAGTCCGCGCGGTTTGCGAGCCTTATTTTGACCGTCCGTTGGCAGAAATCTCACTTGGGCAAGTACTTTTGAGGCTTTTCCAGACATCTCGGCGCTTTAATGTTGAAATACAACCTCAGCTGGTTTTATTGCAAAAGACCTTACTGAATGTCGAGGGTTTAGGACGTCAGCTCGATCCTCAGCTAGATTTGTGGAAAACAGCGAAGCCGTATCTCGAGCGCTGGATGCATCAGCGTGTAGGTTTGCAAGGCATACGAAAAAAATTAACGCAAGAAGCTGCGCAGTGGTCGCAGTGGTTACCTGAGTTTCCTAGACTGATGTATGCGCAGCTCAGTCGCCCTGATTTGTCTGCTGCGGTGCTTTCCGAATTGCAGCGATCGCGGCAGGCGCGTGAGCAGGGCAATCGGTTATTGGTTGCACTAACAGGTGTGGCTGCAGTGGCGTTAGGTGTGGCTCTTTGGGCCTTGATCCGCTGACTGCAGGTTGTTTTTTGTTTATTAATCCGTTGGCGAAAGCCAAATATTGAAGGCAGTGAATATGCTCTACTCAGAATTGTTCAAGTCGATGGAATCGGTGCGTTGGAATATGGCGACCGATATTCCGTGGCAGGATTTTGATCGTAGCAAGCTCTCAGATGAGCAGGCACAGACGATCAAGATGAACGCCATCACAGAGTGGGCGGCCCTTCCCGCAACGGAAATGTTTTTGCGCGATAACCGCGACGACAGCGATTTCTCTGCATTTATGTCTGTATGGTTCTTTGAAGAACAAAAGCATTCACTCGTGTTGATCGAGTATCTGCGCCGTTTTGCGCCAGATCTCGTCCCCACCGAAGAAGAGTTGCATCGCGTGCGCTTTGAGTTCGATCCTGCTCCGCCACTCGAAACACTGATGTTGCACTTCTGTGGTGAAGTGCGCCTAAACCACTGGTATCGCCGTGCGGCCGACTGGCACACAGAGCCAGTGATCAAGGCGATTTATAACGTGATCGCGCAGGATGAGGCGCGTCATGCTGGCGCATACTTGCGCTATATGAAGCGTGCCTTGACGCAGCGCGGACAAGACATTGCTACACAAGCGCGCATGGCGTTTGCAAAGATTGGCGTGTTGATGGCGTCTGCACACCGTACCCCGCAGGCGTTGCACCCGACCAATTTGCATGTCAATAAGGGAATGTTTCCCAACGACACGGTGCAGTCCAAAATGCCTGAGCCCGGTTGGCTAGAGCGCTGGTTAGATAACCAAATTGTGTTTGACAAGGTTTGGGAAGGTAAAGTCAGCACGCGTATTTTGCACAACATGTCTTTGTTGATGGACAGTTCGTTCCAAACCGTTCAGGATCTGAATCGTTATCGTAAAGAGCTGTTGCGTGCGGTGCCAGGCGCGACGGATGCAACCCCCTCGGTTGCTTAAACCAGGATCCCTCGCGCTGTGACCGCTCGGTTTGAACACAAGATAGTGACGCCTGAGCAATGTCTTGAGCGTTTGTCGCGTGCGACATCGAGTAAGCCCGTGGTGTTCACCAACGGCGTCTTTGATATCTTGCATCGTGGCCATGCCACCTACCTAGATGAGGCCGCGCAGTTGGGTAGTGTCCTGGTGGTGGGTGTGAACGCCGACGCTTCCGCTAGGCGCTTGGGTAAAGGCCCGGATCGGCCCTTGAATAACGAACACGACCGCGCCGCTTTGCTGGCTGCGATGGGATGTGTCAGTTTCGTCATTGTTTTTGATGAGGACACTCCCGTTGAGTTGATCCGGCGCTTGCGGCCGGACATCATCGTCAAGGGTGGTGACTACGATATGCGCACGCTTCCCGAAACAGCGTTAGTAGAAAGTTGGGGCGGGCGGGCCGTTGCGATTCCGTTCGAGTTTGCGCGGTCAACGACGGCGCTTGTCACCAAAATTCGGCAAACCTAAAGACGAAGCGCGAACCTTAGGTTCGGGGCCGTTGCGCTAACAGCGTGATGGGCGGTGGTTCTTGCTAAAACTTAAAGCGTGACGTTGTGAAGCCGCTCAGCGGCTTGATCACGGTTTCAAATAGCGGTGTGGTTTCGAAGCTTGCGGCGGTGCTGCGGGTGACCCGATAAACCGTCATGGCAGGCGCCTGACCCACGACAACCACCATTCGGCCGCCTACGCACAGTTGATATTTAAGCGCGTCAGGGATTGCAGGTACCGAACCGGTGACCAAAATGGCATGGTGCTCTGTCGTGCCCCAACCATTGCTGGCGTCGCCCGTTTCAACGGTGACGTTGGTGACACCGGCTTGTTGCAAATTCTGTTGTGCAAACGCGGATAGGCGCGGATCGATTTCGATCGAGGTGACGCAATGCGATAGCTTGGC
>CAIUZV010000010.1 GCA_903903735.1 uncultured beta proteobacterium
ATCTTCATTAGCTGATGCAGCTTTTGTGAATGCCGTGATGGGGCATGGTTTGGTGCGAGAGGATATGCATTCAGCCAGCATCAGCCACTTGGGGGTCGTGGTGTTGCCAACACTGTTGGCTTTGTCGCAGTACAAGCGTGTCAGTGGCGCAGACTTTATGTCCGCTGTCGTTGTGGGGTATGAGGTGGGTGCCCAGATTGGCCAAGCGTTAATGGATGCAAAGATGGCCCGCATGTTCCGCCCCACTGGTATCACGGGGCCTATCGGCGCGGCAGCAGCAGGAGCGCGTTTGTTGGGATTGAGCGTTGAACAAACTACGAACGCAATTGCTCTAGCAACGAATACAGTGGCTGGCTTCAACCAATGGGGGCACACCGGCGGCAGCGAAATGTATTTCCATGTTGGAGTGGCCGCTCGCAATGCAGTGAGTTCGGTATTGCTCGCCGAGGCAGGTGCTTTTGGCTCGCCTACGGCCCTGGATGGTGAGGCCGGTTTATTTGCTTCACACGGCAAACAACCCGTAGCGAGTTCGGTGGCGTTATTTAATGGCTCCCCCGAGATATTGGCGGTCTATCACAAGCCAGTTCCTGCTTGTAATTTTGCGCAAACGGCTTCACAGGCAGCGATCGCGATCGCCAGTTCAGGTACCTGTGCACCAGAGAAGATGGTGGCTATCACGGTGCGGGTACCGAGTGCTGGCGCCAATTACCCTGGATGTAATTTTTGCGGCCCCTATTCGCATGTGTTGCAAGCCAAGATGAGTATTCAATACAACGTCGCTGCCGCTTTGCTATTGGGCGATGTAACAGAGGCAAATTTTGAATTACTACAAGATCCCCGACTTCATCGCTTGTTGGCGATGACGCGCTTAGAGATCGACCCTGCGATGACGAATGCCTACCCAGCGCAACAAGGCGGTGCTGTGGAAGTAGTGCTCGCCGATGGGTCCAAATTTCAGCAACGCTTAGACGATGTGGTGAACGCAACAGCCGATGATGTGTTGGTGCGTTTTCGTGCCGCGGGTGATATATGTGTGGGCGCACCAATAACCCGACGCATAGAAACTTTGATCGATAACCTTTTTCTATCTGAGGACGCGGGGCAACTCGCTACTTCTTTGTCCAAATGAACTTCCTACAAACTTTTGAAAACGTTGTGCAAGCCGCAATTGCTGGCTTATTGACGGGTTCCATCTACGGACTGATGTGCGTAGGGCTTGCGCTTATCTTTGGTGTCATGCGTGTGATCAATTTTGCCCAAGGTGACTTCATGATGATTGGTATGTATGCCGCTTATTACATCTTTAGTCTTTTTGGGGTCCAAGCAGTTTTTGGAAACTCATTGGGGCCGTATGTAGCGATCTTGTTGGCTACAGGCGTCTCGTTTGTGTTTGGCTATTTTGTCCACGCAGTCTTGATTTCTCGCGTGTCTGGAACGAAAACCATCCAACTCGACGGGGAAGGGCACTATGCACAACTCATTCTGACCTTAGGTATTGCACTGATCATGACAAACGGTGCACAGATGATCTTCGGTTCGGTGATGGCAGCCTTACGAACACCGCTGACTTCAGCTGCTTGGGAGTTGCCAGTCGGGACCAATATCAGTGTCTTTCTGAATAAATCACGCAGTATTGCTGCTGTTTTGTCGGTGCTGTGCATTCTTGGCATTAGCCTATTGATCAACCGTACCCGATTAGGAAAATCCTTTCGCGCGTCAGCAGATAACCCAGTGGCGGCCACTTACATGGGCATTGATGTGAACAAAGCACACCGTATGGCGTTCGCCATTGGAATAGCCATTACTGCGATGGCGGGTGGTTTGCTGGCTACTAACTATCCCTTCCATCCCTTTGTGGGTCTGGAGTATGTGATCGTGATGTATGCCGGCGTGGTGCTGGGAGGGATGGGTAGCATCATTGGCGCATTCTGGGGGGGGCTCACCATTGGGTTGGTTCAACAACTCTCGACTCTGGTCTTGCCGACACAGTTACAAAACACGGCCATTTTTGTGGTGTTTTTGCTGATCATCTTCTTCCGACCACAAGGATTTTTTGGTAAAAACGCGGAGCGTACCTGAGTATGAAAGACAGACACTCTCTTCAAACGATGCTGGGTTTTGTTGCGATCTACGCGCTCCTTGCGACTTTCACCACCGACGGGTATTACCAGCTCATTCTCACTATGGTGTTGGTATGGGCGTGCTTTGGACTGTCTTGGAATTTGCTTAGTGGCTACACCGGACTGGTTTCATTTGGTCACGCGGCATTCTTTGGCTTAGGTGCATACACCACCGCATTAGGGCAAATGCATTTTGGTCTATCACCTTATGTATTGATTCCTTTAGCCGCAATTTTTGGTGGTATTTCTGGTTTGTTGGTCGGAATTCCCACCTTTCGTCTGCGGGGCCATTACTTTGCTTTAGCTATGCTGGCGTATCCTTTGGCGTTGCTCTACGTGTTTGAATGGTTGGGCTACCAAGAGGTCACGTTACCCATGATGCGCGATCAGCCTTTGGCCTATATGCAGTTTGAGGATCCTCGCATTTACACCTATATCGCCTTGGCCATGTTGCTTGGCGGGATGCTGCTGACGCGCAAGATTGAAAGAACCCGTTTTGGTATGGCCTTACTGTCCATAAAGCAAAACGAGGCCGCTGCCGAGGCCGCGGGCATTGATACTTATTCTTGGAAACTCAAGGCCATCACATTAAGTGGCGCGATGGCGGCCGCCGTTGGTGCGTTCTATGCCATTGTGTTGCTGGTGGTGACACCAATTTCTGTATTCGGCATGTTGGTGTCATCACAAGCCTTGATAGTCACTATGTTTGGTGGCGTGGGTACGGTGTGGGGCGCAGTGATTGGTTCTGCGATTTTGATTCCTATTGCTGAAATTTTGCATTCCGAATTAGGTTCTTACCTGCCTGGTATTCAAGGCGTGATCTATGGCGCGGCCGTGACCACTGTGATCTTGGTCGCTCCAGAAGGTCTTTATTGGAAGGTGCGCGATGTGTTGCGCAAGCGTAAGGGTAAGGGTGGAACCACTGCACCAGTGCGCGATATGGAAGTGCCAAACCGCGGAGCGCCTTCTTTGGCATCGTTAGAGCGTAGCGACCAGCAGCGAACGGCCGCAGAAAGCGGGGAAGTCATTCTCGAAGCTCGCGGACTTTCTAAGCAGTTTGGTGGACTGATGGCGGTCGATGATGTGAGTTTCAAAGTGCGCAAAGGCATGATCCTCGGCATCATTGGTCCTAACGGGGCTGGCAAAACCACGGCATTTAATCTGTTAAATGGATTTTTCGAACCTACTGCCGGTGAGGTCTTGATCAATGGACGCAATATGGCCGGCTTGAAGCCCCATGAAGTGTGTGCCGCAGGCGTAGGACGAACGTTCCAAATCATGAGGCCGTTCATGCGAATGTCGGTGGCCGAGAACGTCGTGGTGGGAGCTTTTGTCCGTGCATCTACTGACGAAGAGGCCTATCGATTGGCCCAAGAGGCC
>CAIUZV010000011.1 GCA_903903735.1 uncultured beta proteobacterium
AAAGCGCCTAATACATAGGCCATGCGCAGGGGTTACCTATAAAGAATTGCCCGTATTTTATACATCAATCGCGTTGACCGCCCCCGAGCGCTTGCGCAGCTCAAATTTCTGGATTTTGCCGGTCGACGTCTTGGGTAATTCACCAAATTCGATCGCCCCCGGGACTTTAAAGCCCGCGAGGTGTTGCTTGCAGTGCTTAATCAGGTCTTCGGCACTGACTTGCGCGCTGGGTTTGAGCTCAATAAACGCGCAGGGGGTCTCGCCCCATTTGGGGTGGGGCTTGGCCACCACCGCTACCGCCATAATGGCCGGATGCTTGTACAAAACGTCTTCGATCTCAATACTGGAGATGTTTTCACCCCCGGAAATGATGACGTCTTTACTGCGATCTTTGATCTTGATGTAGCCATCGGGGTAGCGCACACCCAAATCACCGGTATGAAACCAGCCGCCGGCGAAGGCGGCTTCGGTCGCTTTCGCGTTGCGCAGATAGCCTTTCATCCCCATGTTGCCGCGCAGAACGATCTCACCGATGGTTTCACCATCGCGCGGAACCGGTTGCATCGTTTCGGGATTCAGGACGTCAGCCCCAGCTTGCAGGTGATAACGAACACCTTGTCGGGCGTTGAAGACGGCTCTATCTGCCACCGGCAACGCATCCCAACCTTCCTGCGGCGAGCAGACGGTGCAGGGACCATAAACCTCGGTCAAGCCGTATACATGGGTAAGGGTGATGCCCAAGGACTCCATGCTTTCAATCAAAGTGGCCGAAGGGGCCGCACCTGCGACCATCGCTTGCACGCGCCGACCGTTGAGCTTGCTCATGCCGTCTTTCTTTAGTGCCTCAGGGGCATTGACGAGCATGCTGTGCACAATCGGTGCGCCGCAGAAGTGGCTAACGTTGTAATCACGAATCGCACTGAACACGCCTTCGGGTGTGACCTTCCGCAAGCACACGTTGATGCCGCCACGTGCTGCGATCGCCCAAGGATAGGTCCAGCCGTTGCAATGAAACATCGGCAGGGTCCACAAATAAACGACGTGCGAAGGCAAGTCCCATTCCAGAATATTGCTGATCGCAGCAATCTGGGCGCCACGATGGGAGTACACAACGCCCTTGGGCTCACCGGTTGTACCGGAGGTGTAGTTCAACGCAATGGCATCCCACTCATCGCCTGTGAAATGAATCGGCTCTTGCGCGGCACGCGCGGCTTGGGCCGCTAAGAGAGCCTCATACTCATACGCACCAATGCGATCACCCGGGCCTTGATATTGGGTGTCATCAATATCAATCACGCTAGGCTTGACTTGCGCGTTTGCGATGGCCTCTTGCATCACCTTGGCAAACTCACGGTCGACTAGCACGACCTTGGCTTGCGCATGGTTCAACATAGAGGTCAGGCTCGCAGCGTCAAGCCGTGTATTTAAGGCATTGAGCACCGCCCCGAGAGCGGGCACACCAAAATGACTTTCAATCATTTCTGGCGTGTTGGCCAACATCGCCGTGACGGTATCGCCTTTTTTTATACCTAAGGCGCGCAGCGCATGAGCAAGCTGCATGCTGCGCTGGTAGGTCTGCGACCAGGTGCGGCGAAGCGGGCCATGAATCACGGCAAGCCGGTCGGGGAACACTTCCGCGGCACGCTCGATAAAGTCAACGGGTGTCAGCGCTGTGTAGTTGGCTGCGTTTTTAGCTAGGTCTTGTTCGTAGATATTCATTGCTGTTGGTGCTCTCTATGGTGCTGATCTTTATCTTGGTATACACGGCAAGCGATGTTGTGCTCTTTGCACAAGCGCTATTCAAAGGCGCGGATCTCGGGCGTGATGCCCACACCACGAAAGCCGCCGCGCAACGCGCGCGTTGAAACATCCTTATAGGCAATCGACCACAGGTCGGGCAAAGCCTGACCTTGTGGCAAAGACAACCACAAGCGCAAGAGATGGCGCTTGCGCTCGGGCTCGGGGAAGTCTTCGTATTCGGTCCGGGCATGCAACACGACATGATTGTTCAGAAACTGAAAATCCCCTTGCTGTAGATCCATGTGATAACAGATCTCTTCACTGGCAAGGAGCGCATCAAACATGTCGAGCGCTTCGGTTTGCAAGGCGCTTAAGCGTGGGACATTCTCAAACGTGAGCTGCGCACCGGTGATGTGATTGCGAATATGGCGACAGGCAAAGCGGCCGTCTTTGAAACCGACAATCGATGCCTGATAGTACGGCGTCTCTTCGGCTGCGTGCTCACCTTGGCGACTAAAGTAAAAGGGCTCGGTCAACACCTTGGCAAGATCTGGGCGGCGACGCGCGAGTTCCTCATACGCGCTCAACGAGCTCGAGATCAAACTCTTGCCGCCACTTTGCGCCGTATGCAAACACATCAGGCCCACGACGTCACTGCCGTCTGCGTGAAAATCGAGTTTTGAATTGGTGTTGTAACCACGACCTGTACCACCGCGGTAGGTGCCACCGGTGTTGAGCACATCCGACACGTACTGGCTTTGTTTGCCCTGCGGACGCGGCACCCCAACGCGCAAGCCCATGCACCAGAACAAGGTGCGCATATCGGCCTTGCTCCAGCGCGCCACGGGAAAGCCCCGCAACACACAAATGGCCAACCCTGTCTGCGTCGCATCCATGGTGCGCTTAAGCAGTTGTTCGGTGACTGCCGTCACCGGAAAATCGGCCGCGGACAATTCAAACTCTTTTTTATTCAGCGCCAGTACATGGCGTAACCCGGCCTCAAGGTCATGGATCTCTTGCTCGCTCAGTCGATGCACCCACGACTGATCTTGCTCGAGATCCGCGCGCTTCCAGCCGCGCGGTGAGGTTTGCAACTGTGACATCTTGACTCCTTGCTACAAAAGCTTAATCGCCCTGCAGGTTGATACGTTTGGCCAGATCTTGCAAGAAGGCTGCTTCACGCTTGATGCGCTCATGAAACTCGGCAACGGGCTGCGCAACAGGCCAGGCCGCTTGGTCAGCGAGCGCGGCTTTCATGTCAGGTGAATGCGCCACCGTATTGACCGCTTTTTGCATGGCTTCCAATAATGCCATCGGTGTCTTGCCTTGTGCATACATGGCATAGCTTTGGGTGATATCAAAATCTTTAATGCCTGCTTCTTGCATGGTCGGCACGTCTGGCACCGCAGCCGAACGCTGCGCGCTGGTGACGGCGAGCGGTGTCAGGCGCCCTGCATTCATCAGATTACGTGCGGTCAAGATACTGGTGATACCTACTGTCGTGACGCCAGCTACGACATCCGTCATGAGCGGTGCGCCACCTTTGTACGACACACTCACCATGTCCAGCTTCTCTGCGTTGGCGTACATCGCGCCAACGAGCTTGGTCATGTTCTCGGAGCTGCCGTAGGAGTAGGTCTTGGGCTTTTCGCGCATGGCTTTGGTGAACTCAACCATGGTCTTGGCAGGGAAGGTGGACGAGGTCACAAAGATCAGTGGGGAGTCGGCCACGACGGTCACGCCGGCCAGATCTTTGAAGGTGTCGTAAGGCATGCTCTTGGTGACGAGCGGATTGATCAGGTGTGTCGACACGACCATCACAAAGGTGTGTCCATCAGGATCAGACTTGGCGACGATATCGGTGCCGATGATGCCGTTTGCACCAGGCTTGTTTTCAATAATGATGGTTTGCTTGAGCAAGGGGCCGAGACCTTGGGCCAACTTGCGCGAAATAATGTCTGTGCCACCGCCTGCGGAATACGGGACGATGATGCGAATCGGTTTAGTCGGCCAGTTGGCGGTTTGCGCCTGGGCAACAGACGGGCCAGCGGCGAGTAAGCCTGCAGCAGCGACGGCCCCGAATGAGGCGAGCAATTGACGACGAAGGGACTGCGTGGTGGTTGAAATACGAGCTGAAGGACGGGTTTGCGTGCGAGCTTTCAAGTCTTGTCTCCTGAACGGGTTGTTATTTGTCATACATCCATTTTTCTTTATTTTGCGCTGAATTTGACTGTGGTGGTGTGCTCGGTGGTGCTATTCTGTCATTTATAGGTATTTACCCGAATGACTGTGTCTGTCCCCACGCCTTCCAACGCACCTGCCTCTGCCCCGCCTCCCGACGAGACGCCCGCCTCGCGACGCGAGCTGCTACTCGCCATGTCTGGCATTGCGGCCTCAGCTGTCGTGGTGGCCTTTGATGCAACGATTGTCAGCACCTCGCTCCCTCAGGTCGCACAGACGCTTGGCGATATGGAGCTCTATGCTTGGGTGGGTACGGGCTATTTTCTGGCCTCAGCTGTCACGATTCTGATTTTTGGGCGGCTGGGCGATTTGTACGGTCGCAAGCCCTTGATGATGCTGTCGATGGCGATGGTGATGATTGGCTCGGTGCTGTGCGGTCTGTCGCAATCGATGCAGCAACTGATTCTCTTTAGAGTGCTGCAGGGCTTGGGCGGCGGCATGATGATCGCCAGCACGTTTGCCGCACCGGCAGATTTGTTTCCGGACCCCAAACGACGCGTGCGCTGGATGTTGGTGACCTCAATCACGTTTGCGGTGGCCAGTGGCCTCGGGCCCGTCATCGGCGGTGCGGTGACCCAAGCACTTGGCTGGCGGGCGGCTTTTTTTGTGACACCCCTTGCGGCCTTGCTGGGCGTGATCACGACCTGGAAGTATTTCCCCTGGATTAAACCCGCACGCAGTGCTTCGCACAGTCTCGACTGGGTCGGCGCGCTGCTGCTCACCCTTGCCGTTGGGGCCCCACTGGCTGGTCTGGAGTTGCTAACGGGTAAGGGCCATGATGGGTTTCGGTTGTGGGGCTTAGGTTTGCTGTGCGTCGGTGCAATGGCTGCGGTCCTGCTCGCGCCGGTCGAACGCAGCGCGCGCACACCAATCTTTCCGTTACGGGTGCTGCAGAGTCCTGAGGCCCGCTTGATCAATCTGGCCGGCATGCTGTCAGGCGCTGTCATGTTCATCTTGATTTTCTATATTCCGCTGTTGTTGCAGGACGGCTTTGGCTTTAGCCCCGCCCATGCGGGCTTGCTGATGGCACCGCTGGTCGCAGGGACTTCGGTGGGCAGCATCATGAATGGTCGTCTATATCCCCGCCAGAGCGAGCCTGCGCGACTCATGGTGTTTGGCGGTGTGTTGCTGGCACTGGGATGTGCGTTTACCTTAACGTTCTCTGTCAATAGCCCGGCGTGGTGGATCCTGCTGACGACCTCTATTTGCGGAATCGGCCTAGGATTCTTGTTACCTAACTACACCCTCTTCATGCAGTTGCTGGCAGAGCAGCGGGATGTGGGCGTCGCCTCTGCGCTGATCCAAACCACACGGGCGCTGGGCAGCGCACTGGGTACCGCCGTCGTGGGGATGGTGATTGCTAGGCTGTCTGTTCCTCTTGGGGTCACGATTGGTCTGGCACTGTGCGTCGTGATGTCAGTCTTGGTCGCGGTGGTATGCACTAGAATACGGATGAAAAACGTCAATCGCTCATAAACCGTTATCATTCTGCTTATGTTGAAACAGCGTATCGATTCGGCGTTGGTCGCCCTTCTTATTGCGGCGCTACCTGCCCTCATGCTCACAGAAATTAGACAGGCCAGCACGGTGTTCTACGCCCTGCTGGTGGTGTGTCTTTCCGTCTGTTTTAGCCGTGCAGGCGGTATCCGTGCGACGCTCGCCGAGCTACGTCAGTATCGGGCACTTGGTCTGGCCTTGGGCTACTGGGTACTGATGGTCTTGATTGCTATGCTGACCTCAAGTGGCAACCACGGGGCTGAACTTGAGCGTGGCCTACGCCTAAGCCTTGGCACGCTGGTTATCTTGGGCGCCTGCTTAAGCCTCACCCCCCAATGGCTGCGACAGGCGGCCTGGGGACTGACGATCGGCACCATTGCTGCGACCTATATTGGCTTTAGCTGGACCTGGCATGAGCTTGAGCGCGTCGATAATTTTCCACAGCATAACGCCGTCTCTTATGGCAACCTTTTATTAATGCTGGCCACTCTGTCAACGCTATCCATTGGCTGGCAGCTCACCCCTTATCGTCGAACTGAGGCCGCCCTTAAAGCGCTGATTGGCTTTGCTGGGGTGTTAGGTTTTATGACCACCCAAACCCGCAGCGGTTGGGTGGCCATGCCATTTTTTATTCTAATCGGCTCAATCCTTTGGGCGGGTAGTTTCAACCCACGCAAGCTTATTTTGCCAACGGTCGTCGCACTGTTGCTCGCCACAACGATTTTTGCCTCGAGCTCTACGATGCGTACGCGCTTTCAAGAGGGTGTGGATCAATTGGTGGAGTGCTCGAGTGCGCCGAACTCGATTTCTTCAATGTGTGTCCGGGTGCAACTGTGGCGCGCGTCGTGGCTAATGTTTAAAGAAAATCCGCTGCTTGGCAATGGCGCGACTAACTTGTTTGGCCCGTCACTCAAAGCTTATGCCGACAAAGAGATTGTCTCTCGCTTCACGGTTGACGAAGAGTTCGACGAGCCGCATAACGACATCTTGTACATGATGGCTGGCCACGGCTTGTTGGGGCTATTGGCCATACTGCTGCTTTATTTTGCGCCGGCCTGGATTTTTGTAAGGCGCTTAGCGGAAGGCGTGCCGCAAACTGCGCGGGTCGCCGCGGCAATGGGCTTGTGTGTATGCCTAGGGTTCTTTGCGTTTGGGCTCACTGAACTCATGTACCGTGGCATGCGCACCATGAGTTTCTATGCGCTGATGATCGGCTGGCTAATGGCGCTATCAGATACGCGCAGCCTTGCGCGGTAGTTTTTTGACCAACAGCCTTCGTACCACCGTCGTATCCCAAAGTCTGGCTAGATAATCGCCGAAGGAGCGCCGCGTACGGACACGCGACTGTCGCTCAGGCGCAATAGCTGAAACTTGACTCAGGGCAGATTCCCATACAGCATTCGGTGTCAGCGCATGGGGCGTTACGTGCCCCTCTTGCTGAAAATAAAGCCAATGGTCCGCGACGGTACGCACCGGATAAGCGCCCTGAAGAATCCGCTTGGCCGCCGCGAGCGTAATGAAATATCCCGAGGTAAGCCAAACACCCCCGTGCGGCCGCACAATCGCATAGCGACCTATTTTGCGTGCACCAAATCGATAACCCCGCGGCACATGAGTCAGTTGCACCATCACCGGATCGTTCGCACTGAACATACTTGATAGCCCAGTTCCCTGGTCAAGCAGGGTTGCACAATCAGGCGCGAGGTCAATGTCGTCTTCAAAAATGACCGCGCTCGCGATGCCTTGCTCGACCATTAGCCGATAGATACCCATATGCGATAGGGCGCAGCCGATTTCTGAGCGGCTCATCGGTCCGTAGACCTGCGCTGCGATGTCCGACGCAAAATATTTCGGCAGCTCGTCTGCGGATATGATCCGGCCATCTACCGCGTCAAACCACCGCGGTGTTATCCCATGTCGTTTACATATGTCAGCCATCACCTCGCGTCGTTGCGTGGCCGTTGCAAGATTCACGACGAAACAGGGGATCTGTGCCATGACGGTTTGTTAGGAAGAAGCGCTTTGCTGAAATTTCCAGCTGCTTTCGCACATTTGTTTTAGATCGCGCGTTGCTTTCCAGCCGAGTGCTTTGGCTGCGACATCGACACTGGCGTAACTGCTTGCGATGTCACCCGCGCGACGCGGTGCAATCTTGTACGGGACGGATCGACCGCTTGCGGCTTCGAAGGCAGCGACCATTTCAAGCACGCTATAACCGCAGCCCGTGCCCAGGTTAAACGTATGAATCCCAGCGTGTTGCGTTAGGTAGTTCAATGCCGCGACGTGGCCCTCGGCCAAATCCATCACATGTATATAGTCGCGAACGCCAGTGCCATCCGGTGTGTTGTAGTCCTTGCCGTACACGTTGAGTTCGCGCAACTTGCCCACGGCGACTTGCGCGACAAACGGCATCAAGTTGTTGGGGATGCCATTGGGATTCTCACCGATCAAACCAGATGAATGCGCGCCCACGGGATTGAAGTAGCGCAAGACAGCCAAGCGCCAGGCGGGGTCAGACAATGCAACATCGCCCAGAATTTGTTCAATATGCAGCTTGGTACGACCATAAGCGTTGGTGGCGGCGGTCGGGTGCTGTTCATCAAGCGGTAAGTATTGTGGGTCACCATACACGGTTGCGCTTGAGCTAAACACCAGGCTGCGACAAGGGGTGCGCTGCATCGCTTGCAACAGGCTGATCGTGCCTTGCACATTATTGGCGTAGTAATCGATCGGGATCTTGACGGACTCACCCACGGCCTTAAGACCTGCGAAGTGAATCACCGCATCAATAGCGTGATAGTGCAGCGTGTGATTGACGAGTGCGGTGTCGCGGATATCTCCGCGCACGATAGTGATGAGCTGACCCGTGATCTGCTGAATGCGCTGAACCGCTTCGGGCTGGCTATTGCAAAAGTTATCCAGCACCACTACCCGATGACCGACCGCAGACAGGGCAACCGCCGTATGGCTGCCGATGTAGCCTGCACCGCCTGTCAACAGAATATTCATGAGGAATTGCCTGCACCTTACAATACCGACATTGTAAGGGTACTTAACGAGCCTAGAATGCGCCGCGCTGATGTAATTGACCTGATATTGATTGCTGCGATCTGGGGAAGCTCGTTCTTGTTTATCCGCATGGCGGTGCCGGATTTTGGGCCGATCGCCCTGTCTGGTCTGCGCACACTTGCCGGTGGCCTCTTACTGCTACCGCTGTTGTTTTTGCAAGGAAAGCTTGGGCTGCTGCGTGCGCACTGGGGCGGTATTGTGGTGATCGGCATGTTTAATTCGGCCATCCCTTTTATCCTGTTTAACTACGCCACGATGAGTATCCCGTCGGGCACGATGTCGATCATCAATGCCTTAACGCCTCTGTGGGGCGCTGCCATAGCCTGGCTCTGGCTCAAGGATGTCCTGCCGCCTACGCGATTGCTAGGTTTAATTGTTGGGTTTACTGGAATCGTTGTACTGGTCTGGGATAAGTTATCCCTCGGTGCGACAGCCTCGTTACTGGCAGTCCTGGCAGGCGTGGCTGCGCCTTCGTTCTATGGTGTCGCAGCAAGTTATACGAAGAAGTATCTGATGGGCGCGGACCCGATTGCTGCGGCCACGGGCTCTCTGATCGCAGCCGGCATCGCGCTACTACCCCTCACGTGGTACACCTGGCCACAGGAGCCCATCAGTACCCAGGCGTGGGGTGCCGTGCTGGCACTGGTCGTGCTGTGCACCTCGCTCGCCTACGTGATGTATTACCGACTGTTGATGCGCATTGGGCCCTCCAAAGCGCTGACGTGTTCGTTTCTCATCCCGGTATTCGGTGTACTGTGGGGCTGGTTATGGCTCGATGAGGACGTCACGCTCAACGTGGTACTAGGAGGCGGCGTCGTTTTGCTGGGGACCGCGCTCGCAACGGGGCTACTCGGCGGTAAGAAAGCCGTATCCTAGACGCACCCTAGCGTCAAGGGTCTAGCAATGTTCAGTTGCAATTTCATGCCTGTGGTATTTGCATAGCTCGACCGCAAAAACTATTGAAACGCCTTCTTTGTTGGCGCAGACTGTGTTTGTTCCACCAACGTTCACTCGCAGCCGCTCCACCTTGAATTGCACCACCGACATGATTAATACACTGAAGTACGCCCAGCGCCTTGAAGCCGCAGGATTTTCTAGAAGCCAGGCTGAGGCTCAAGCCCTTGTCATCCAAGATGCTCTTGACGATTCGATGCAACCGTTCGCGACGAAAGCTGACTTGACAGTCGTCGCAACAAAACTAGAAGCAACAATAGGTCGTCTAGATACAAAAATAGATCGCGTTGAGCTAGCGTTGGGCTCGTCCATCAAAGAACTGCAGTCAGATATGCGCACGGTTAAGTGGATGCTCGGGCTCATGGCTCCCGTTCTCATCACTTTACTCATCCCTGCAATTCAATCAATCTATCTGCAATTGCACGCGAACTAGACAACATGTCGCTTAATCATCCCCATTTGCGCTGGCACGACGGCAATGCCGTGACCTTGCTTGAAAACGGGCAAGCGCTTTTTCCGGCGCTGTGCGAGGCGTTTGATGCGGCACACACAAGTATCCATCTAGAGACGTATATTTTTCGGCTCGACACTGCGGGATTAAACGTACTCGATCATTTGAAGCGGGCAGCCGAGCGGGGGGTGAAAGTGCGAGTGGTGCTCGATGGGTACGGCAGCGCACAAGACGATCGCACCATTCAATCCCTCTTGCGCGCGGTTGGTGCACAGTGCCGCATTTATCGGCCCGAGCCAAAGTATTTAAGTTATCAGTCCTTTGATTTTCTGCGGCTACGCCGCATGCATCGCAAGACCACTCTTGTGGATAGTCATCTCGCCTTCATTGGTGGCATCAATATCGAGGATGATTACTCTGGTATGTCTGAGGAGGAGCTGGCCGCCAGTCGAGAACCGAAAGAGCCGCGCTTTGACTACGCCGTGCATCTAACGGGCCCGCTTGCAATCGAACTGATGCGAGCCCAAGATTTGCTGTGGCTGCAAATTGGCTGGCCCTTGTCTAACGAGGCCTTATACGACGATACGTCAATCAAACCTCCGGTCACACTTAAACAGTGGAAGCATCGACACGTGCGCCGCTTACGACTGAGGCTGCTACGCTTTAAACACGCAGCGTACGCCCGCAACCGGCTACCCCATGCACACGCCGGGACGATGCGCGCAGCACTGGTATTGCGTGACAACCTTCGTTACCGCCGTACGATCGAAGCCGCCTACTTTGCACATATTGCACATGCACGCCATGAGATCGTGATCGCCAACGCCTACTTTTTGCCAGGCATGAAACTACGGCATGCCTTGATCGATGCGGCTGCGCGCGGCGTGCGTGTGCGGCTGCTGTTGCAAGGCAAGATCGAATACCGCATGCAGTATCACGCAACGCGCTGGATTTATCAGCAGTTTTTAAAACACGGCATTGAGATTTATGAATACTTGCCAAACTATCTGCACGCAAAGGTCGCGGTGATTGATGGGGTATCAGTAGTGGGCTCGTCTAATCTGGATCCATTTAGTTTGTTACTTGCGCGCGAGACAAACATTGTGGTGGACGATGCTGGGTTTACCTCCACCTTAACGCACTCCCTTGAAAGAGCCTTTGCGCAAGGCAGCCAGATTGTTGAGCCCTCGCTCTATCACGAGCGCTCATTATTTGCACGCGCGCTCGACGCTTGTGCCTATATGTTGCTGCGTGTTGGTGTAGCGCTATCCGGCAAAGGTGCGCAGTATTAGTTTGATGCCGTTACGGCAACTCTAGCTCTGCAAGAATCGGGGCGTGATCCGACAGTTGCGACCAAGGCCGCCCCCGCAACACTTTTGCGCTACGCACAGCAAAGCCGCGCTGATAAATACGATCGAGCCTAAGCCACGGAAACGCCGACGGGAACGTACGGGGCGGGGGTAATGGGCTTTGCGCTCCCTGGGTAGAAAGCTGATTCATCCGCAGGTGCTGTCGACGGAACATCCCTGCGCGGATTTCGTCCGCCGACTCCCCACGCCAGACGCCTCTTAGTTGATGCATGGACTCCCGGAACCGGGGCAGCATGCCCTGCGTGCGGGGTGAATTAGCGAATACCTCATACACACCAAGCTGTTCAACAAAGAACGGAGCCAGGCGATCTTTCCAATCATTGAAGTCGCCCGCGATCAACATCGGGGCGCCATCAGGAACCATGCGCTTGATGCGTTCGGCCATCACTTCAATCTGCCGGATACGCCCCCCTGCAAACAAGCCTAAGTGGACAACAAAACAGTGCACCTCGCGCCCACCGACATCAATCACACCATGCAGGAGTCCGCGTTGTTCAAGCTTGTGGTCTGAGATATCCTGATTCTCGAAGTTAAGAATCGGGTGATTTGAAAGCAAGGCATTGCCATGATCAGTTTTACTGCGGATCGCATTACACCCATACGCACAGTCCATCCGTAAGGCGGCGGCAAGGGATTCATGCTGCGCAGTGAGGCGCGCGTAGCGATCGTTACGCCCCTGCACCTCTTGTAGAAACAACAGGTCTGGTCGCAACCCATGCAGCCCCAGACGCAGCGCACCCATTGAATCGCGTCCGGCGAGCGAACGTCCTTTATGAATGTTGTAGCTAACGACGCGAAGGAGTGGCATGGGGGTTAGGGCGGATCAGTAGACCCGCCCTGCCTTTGGACTTAAGGCTGTTTGATTTCTGCTTGACGCAGACGGATATGCAGTTCGCGCAACTGCTTCTCGTCGACGGGCGAAGGGGCTTGGGTCAACAAACACTGCGCACGCTGTGTCTTGGGGAAGGCAATCACGTCGCGAATCGATTCGGCGCCGGTCATCATGGTGACGATGCGGTCCAGACCGAACGCGATCCCACCATGCGGAGGCGCGCCATACTGCAAGGCGTCGAGCAGGAAGCCGAACTTGAGTTGCGCTTCTTCGGCATCAATCTTCAAGGCACGGAATACTTTACTCTGCACTTCTTCGCGATGGATACGAACCGAACCCCCGCCGATCTCCCAACCGTTCAACACCATGTCGTAGGCTTTTGCGATCGCCTTTGACGGATCGGTGTCCAAGAGATCTTCGTGACCATCTTTGGGGCTGGTAAACGGATGGTGTGCCGCGACGTAACGATCGGCTTCTTCGTCGTATTCGAACATGGGGAAGTCAACGACCCACAAAGGCTTCCAAACGTTCTCGAATAAGCCATTGGCACGACCAAATTCGCTATGACCGATTTTGACGCGCAAGGCGCCAATCGCATCGTTCACAACCTTGGCGCGATCCGCACCAAAGAAAATCAGATCGCCGTCTTGTGCGCCGGTGCGCTTAATCATTTCTGCCAGCGCAGCATCGTGCAAGTTCTTCACGATGGGCGACTGCAAGCCATCGCGGCCCTTCGCCACTTCATTAACCTTGATCCAGGCCAAGCCTTTCGCGCCATAGATCGCGACGAACTTGGTGTAGTTGTCGATTTCACTACGCGAGATCGAACCACCAGCGGGCACACGCAAGGCCACGACACGACTGCCTTCGGTCGTTGCAGCTTGGGCAAAGACTTTGAAATCGACGTCTTTCATGACGTCAGTCAGGTCGGTGAATTCAAGCTTGACGCGCAGATCAGGTTTGTCTGACCCGTACAGGCGCATCGCTTCACTGTAAGGCATGATCGGGAAGGTCTCTGCGAGATCCACGTTCTGTACGGACTTGAACACGTGACGAATCATCGATTCGAAGATCGCACGAATTTCGGTTTCGTTCAGGAAGGAAGTTTCGCAATCGATCTGAGTGAATTCAGGCTGCCGATCGGCACGCAAGTCTTCATCGCGGAAACACTTTGTGATCTGGTAGTAACGATCAAAGCCCGACACCATCAACATCTGTTTAAAGAGCTGTGGTGACTGGGGCAAGGCAAAAAACTCACCGGCGTTCACGCGTGACGGCACGAGATAATCGCGCGCGCCTTCGGGTGTGCTCTTGGTGAGCATTGGTGTTTCGATATCAATGAAGCCAAGATCATCCAGGAACTTACGCACTTCGATCGACACGCGATAGCGCAACATCATGTTGCGTTGCATCTGACCACGGCGCAAATCGAGCACGCGATGCGTCAGGCGAGTCGTCTCGGACAAGTTTTCGTCGTCGAGCTGGAAGGGTGGAGTCACCGAGGGGTTGAGGATCTCAACTTCGCGGCAAAGGATTTCGATTTCACCAGACGCCAAATCGACATTCGTCGTGCCCGCGGGACGCTCACGCACGAGGCCGGTCACGCGAATACAAAATTCGTTACGCAGGCGCTCTGCGGTTGCAAAGCCTTCGGCATTATCTGGATCGAACACAATCTGCGCCAGACCCGCGCGATCGCGCATATCGATGAAGATGACGCCGCCATGATCGCGACGACGATGTACCCAGCCAAAGAGGGTAACGGTTTGACCGAGATGGTCACGACAAACCTGGCCGGTGTAGCAGGTACGCATGCAAACTCCAAAAGATCGAACGAGACAGATC
>CAIUZV010000012.1 GCA_903903735.1 uncultured beta proteobacterium
ATACGGGTTGTGCATGACATCAGAAGTCCGCTACTTCGTCATTTATGGCGTAACAAACTCAGGCAATACTTTTCGCCCCAGCGACTGGGCTGAACGGCTTGCCGGCGTCCTGGCTCCTTACCGCCCACCTGCCACCTTGGGTGGACATCTATCATATTCCCCCTACGCCGTGCCGAGTACGTTGGACGGTATGCGTTGCGTGGTGGTGGATGAGCGCCTACGACAGGTTGAACCGCTTGCCTGGAAATTTGTGCAAGACTTTGCACGCGACAACCAGCTCCAGACAAAGCGTGATCTGACCGAAGACCCTCTCGTTCGACACGGTTGAGAGCGCTCTCGCGCACTAAGCACTGCCACGATTCACTTAGACGATTTCGGTTAGGACCTTCCCAGTCTTTAAAAATGCCTCGATATTGTCCAGCATGCAGTCGGTCATTGCGCGTCGCGTTTCATTGGTCGCACTCGCGACGTGCGGCATGAGCACGACATTATTCATGGTCTTGAGTTGATCAGGCACCTTGGGCTCTTTGTCAAAAACATCCAGTCCTGCACCGCCGAGCGCGCCTTCCGCCAACAGACGAACCATAGCGGCTTCGTCAATGACACTGCCGCGCGCGATGTTCACCACAATGCCTTTGGGGCCGAGCGCGCGTAACACTTCTTCATTGATCAGGCCTTTGGTGCTTGGGCCACCGACAGTCGCGATCACCAGGAAGTCGCTCCAGCGCGCAAGTTCGACTAATGAATCGATATAGCGGTAGTCGACATCTTTGCGCGCGTTGCGATTATGGTAGGCGACTTCCATGTCAAAACCGAGACCGCGGCGTGCAATGGCCTCGCCAATACGGCCCAATCCGACCACACCCAGTTTTTTGCCACTCACGCGGGTGCCTAGCGTCAGGCTGCCGACTTTGTTTTCCCAATTGTTTGCCCGTACAAAACGATCTCCCCAGGCGATGTTGCGACATGCGGCAATCAATAAGCCCCAGGCTAAATCGGCGACGCAATCGTTCAGAACATCTGGGGTGTTGCTCACCAGAATGTTGCGCGCACGTGCGGCTTCGATATCAATGGTGTCGTAACCAACACCCCAGCTGCAGATGGCGCGCAGCTTAGGGAGTGCCGCAATGACTTTGGCGCTGCAGCCGTGATTCGCTGAGGTAGCGATAATCTCGATGTCTTGCGCGTGTTCGCGCAAAAATGCCTCTTGATCTGCGGCTTTCCAGTAAGGAAGTACATCAAACTTACCAGCAATTTCGGCGTCCGCCGGTGGGTGACCCGCATACGAGCCGATTTGTAGAATGCGAGGTTTTGTCATGAAAGTCAAACCATTCAGTCAAGGTGGAATAGCAGGGCAAGTGTTGAGGCGACGTCGCCACAAAAAACAAAACAGCCCAGAAGGGCTGCTTGACTACTCGAATACATCAGTCACCGAAGCGGCTGAGATCTATATCACTGCAGCGCCACGCGAGCGTGGCATATTCTGCTTAGGCGAGCGATTTGATCGCAGCGGACAAACGGCTCTTGTGGCGAGCGGCTTTGTTTTTGTGGATGATGTTTTTATCAGCCACGCTGTCGATCACGCTTGTTGCTTTTTGCAATACGGCAGATGCAGCTGCCTTGTCACCGGACTCGATCGCGGTGCGAACGCGCTTGATAGCGGTGCGCAGCATTGAGCGCAGGCTCGAGTTGTGCTGGTTTAGAGCGACGGATTGGCGTGCACGTTTGCGGGCTTGGGCGGTATTTGCCATGAATGATCTGTCTTATTAAGTTGCGGTGTTAAAAATGCGGTGTTAAAACTGCGGCGGTAAAACTGCAATAGTTAAACTCTAAGCCCGCTATATTAGCACTAAGTGTATGAAATGCCAAACCAATTTTGGTGGCTAGCGGTTTGTCATCTTTTGGGGCTGTTCGCTGCTTAGAGAGGCGCCCGCCGGAAGTGTTTTGGTCGAAACCCTAAGAGGCCTAAAACAAGCAGGTAAATCAGAACGCTGGCC
>CAIUZV010000013.1 GCA_903903735.1 uncultured beta proteobacterium
AAAGCCACTTGAACTTCGGGTGAACCGGTATCGCCCTGAGCGCGCTGAAACTGCGCAACGATGTCGGATTTTTTAATATCAGCTACGGACATTTTATGACCTCAGATTACAAGCGTCGGGGCCGAGGCGCCCAGACGTGAATGGATTAAAGAGCTTTTAAAACAATACTTTTTATATGTACAGCGGCACGATTATAGCTGATTGGCTAAAATGACGGTGAACCTCACCTTTAAGGCAAAGCATATGTCGGCACTCAGTCGTATTTTTAATGCGCGTAAGTTTGATTCGCGTAAGCTCGACGGAGCAATGACGGTAAAACTTAGCCTGCTAGTCTGCGCTGCGCTGCTGAGTGGGTGCAACACTATTGGTTCGGTCGCCCCTGGCACACCCGTCGCCGAGGCAATCAAGGCGCACGGCAAGCCCGATAGCATCTGTAAGAACGCTGACGGCACTGAACGTCTGGTGTGGACGGGTCAGCCATTTGGCCAGTTTGCCTGGGGTACAAACACCACCAAGGACGGCAAAATCATCAAGATCGAGCAAATCCTCACCGATCCGCAGTTCGAGGTCCTGACTATCGGCTGGACAGCCCAACAGGTCGCCTGCCAATTTGGACCGCCCGCGAATATGGACGGCATCGCGAAAGGCAATGAAATTGTTTGGGCGTATCGCTACAAACAATACGATGTCTGGCCATCAATGATGTACGTCTACATGGGCTCGAAAGGCGATCGCGTGACGAGGTTCCATCCCGGACCAGACCCCATGACTTTAAGGGATAGCCCTTTCGGGATCTAGCTCACCAGCCGACTATCGAGTCGGCTTTTTTTAGCGCTGTTGACGCGTAGCGGATAACTGACCCTGGCGACGCCAACGCCACAGCCAAACGCCCCAACCCGATAAACCATAAATCACGAATAACGCAAACAGCACAACAGGAGGGTCGCTCGAAATAAACACAAAACCAGCGACGAATACCAAAATGACCCAAAACGGCACGCTACGACCCAATGCAAACGACTTACCGCTGTAAAACGGCAAATTAGTCACCATCGCAATTCCGCAGTACAGGGTCAGCACAAAAGAGGTCCACGCTAGAAACTCGCGCGGGACCTGCAAACGATTATCCACCACGAGCCACACAAAACCGGCGATCAATGCCCCGGCGGCCGGACTGGGAAGACCTTGAAAGAAACGCTTGTCTACCACTGCGATATTCGTATTGAAGCGCGCAAGCCGAAGGGCTGCTCCGGCAACATACACGAACGCCGCAAGCCAGCCCCAGCGACCCAGATCGTGCAGCATCCATTCGTACATCACTAGTGCTGGCGCAACGCCAAATGACGTCATATCCGAGAGCGAGTCGTATTGCTCACCGAACGCCGATGTGGTGTTGGTCAAGCGGGCGACACGACCGTCCATGCCATCCAGCACCAAGGCACAAAAGATTGCAATCGCGGCCATCTCAAAGCGTCCATTCATCGCCTGCACCACCGCATAGAACCCTGCAAACAACGCCGCAGTCGTGAAGGCATTGGGAAGCAGATAAATGCCGCGATGGCGTTGTTCAGGGTCGCGCATTGGATGATTAGCCATGGAAGCGCCTCAAAAGTTTAAGAGGGTAAATCGGCAAGCACTGTGCTCGTTGCACTGACTTTATCGCCGATTGCGACACGTGGCCGTGACCCAATTGGCAGATAGACATCGACCCTCGAACCAAACCGAATAAAGCCGTAACGCTGGCCACGCGCTACCGTATCCCCAGCCTTGGCATAGCAAAGTATGCGCTTAGCGACCAAGCCAGCAACCTGTACCGCCGTCACGATATGCCCGGCATTCGTGCGCAGGACCATGGCATTACGCTCGTTTTCAAGAGACGCCTTATCAAGCGCTGCATTAAAAAACTTACCCGCGAAATACTCAGTACTTAGCACTTCCCCGTCGACAGGGCTGCGATTACTGTGCACATTAAAGACATTCATAAACACACTAATCTTGAGCGCTTCACGCTGTGCGTAAGGATCAAGCGTTTGCTCCACCACAACGATGCGTCCATCAGCCGGTGACAACACTGCATTGACTTCGGTCGAGCCCGAGCGCGCGGGATCACGGAAAAATTGCAGGACAAAAACTGCGATCACCCAAAAGAGAATGGACCACGCAGGGGACAGAAACGTCACCAGCAAGGCGATCGCGACGGAGCCCGCGAGAAAAGGCCAACCCTCGCGGGCAATAATTGGGTGGGGATAATGTGGTGTATTCATCGTAAGCGAAAGGTTAACCCAAAAAAACACGCCCCGAAGGGCGTGTTTTCGAAGGCCAGGCAAACTGGGTTGGGGCTTTGTGCCGCCAAAGCGGCACAAAACGCCCGATACAGCCCAGAATTAGTTCTTAGTCTTGTCAACCAGCTTGTTTGCAGCAATCCAAGGCATCATGGCGCGCAGCTTTGCGCCCACAACTTCGATTTGCGACTCAGCGTTGATGCGACGACGCGATATCAGCGCAGGCGCACCCGCTTGGTTTTCAAGGATGAAACGCTTGGCATACTCACCAGTCTGAATATCTTTCAGCGCTTGGCGCATTGCATCGCGTGTTGCATCGGTCACGATCTTTGGACCTGTTTCGTACTCACCGAATTCGGCGTTGTTCGAAATCGAGTAGTTCATGTTGGCGATACCGCCCTCATAGATCAGGTCAACGATCAGTTTGAGTTCATGCAAGCACTCGAAATACGCCATTTCAGGCGCGTAGCCAGCTTCCACCAGCGTATCAAAGCCGGCTTTGATGAGCTCAACCGTACCGCCACACAGTACGGCCTGTTCGCCGAACAAGTCAGTCTCAGTCTCTTCACGGAAGTTTGTCTCAATCACGCCCGCACGGCCGCTGCCGATTGCGCAAGCATAAGACAGTGCGACATCGCGGGCTGAACCCGATTTGTCTTGATGCACAGCCACAAGCGATGGAACGCCGCCACCTTGCGAGTAGGTGCCACGCACGGTATGGCCAGGTGCCTTAGGAGCGATCATCACAACATCAATATCGTCACGCGGCACAACTTGGCCGTAGTGCACGTTAAAACCGTGTGCAAACGACAATGCAGCGCCAGACTTGATGTTGGCATGCACGCTTTCGCGATAGACCTGGGCGATATTTTCGTCGGGCAAAAGCATCATGACGAGATCTGCTGCTTTGACTGCATCAGCGACTTCAGCGACCTTCAAGCCCGCATTAGCCGCTTTTTTCCAGGACGCGCCGTCTTTACGCAGACCAACGACAACTTTAACGCCCGACTCATGCAGGTTCAGTGCATGTGCGTGACCTTGCGAACCGTAACCAATAATTGCAACGGTCTTACCTTTGATCAGGGACAGATCACAATCTTTATCGTAATAAACCTTCATTCTGGGCTCCAGATTTTATAAGTTGAATGCAGTAATGCGTAAAAC
>CAIUZV010000014.1 GCA_903903735.1 uncultured beta proteobacterium
CGGGCATCCAGCATATTAAAAGTATGAGCGGCTTTCAGAGTTGCTTCGTACGCAGGCAAGGCTAAGGGAACTTCCATGAGTCGTTGGGCTAGGCGTTCAAAGTCACTGAAATGACGGAAAAGCGTTTCAGCATCCGAATGTTCAAAGTTGTAGGTGGACTGTTCCACTTCATTTTGATGGAACACGTCTCGGTAAAGCACCTTGCCGCGGGGCCCTTCGGTCCAGATGAGGTCGTAGACACTCTCGACGCCTTGCAGGTACATCGCGAGTCGTTCAAGTCCGTAGGTGATCTCGCCGGTTGTCGGTGTGCAATCGAGACCACCCACTTGTTGAAAATACGTGAACTGCGTGACTTCCATCCCATTGAGCCAGACTTCCCAGCCCAATCCCCAAGCCCCGAGGGTTGGATTCTCCCAGTCGTCTTCTACAAAGCGAATGTCATGCTCAGTCGTGTTGATGCCCAGTGCGACCAATGATCCGATGTATAGATCCAGAATATCGGGTGGAGCTGGCTTAAGGACGACTTGGTATTGGTAATAGTGCTGCAGTCGGTTTGGGTTCTCGCCGTAACGACCGTCTTTGGGTCGGCGTGAGGGTTGCACGTATGCCGCCCGCCAAGGCTCAGGGCCGATTGCGCGTAAAAAGGTCGCGGTATGCGAGGTCCCGGCGCCGACCTCCATGTCATAGGGTTGGAGCAGGGCGCAGCCCTGTTTGTCCCAGTATTCTTGCAGTCGCAGAATAATTTGCTGAAAGGTGAGCATCGAGATGTGTAGATGGGTCGGTAATAGGTGTGGAATCTCTAGCATTTTAGCTTGCGAGCGACCTCGGTGTGGGCGATCAGGCGTGATTCGGTGCCCGAGGTTCTCGAATCGCCTATGATTTAGTCAATCTAGTCAAAATCCAACTGTTTCAGCCTTGTTTTTGAGGAGTGTTCATGTCTAGTCTGGTGAGTGTCGAGGAGGCCGATGGCGTGCTGATCATCATGATCAACCGTCCCGAGGCGCGCAATGCCATTAGTTTTGAAACCGCTCAGCAATTGTCCGCTGCATTTGAGACGCTCGATGCCCGAGATGATTTGCGTATCGGGATCTTGACCGGCGCTGGGGGAACGTTTTGTTCAGGAATGGACCTCAAAGACTTTGCTAAGACTCGCAAGCGCTCTTCGGTGCCAGGCAAGGGGTTTGGGGGCTTAAACGAGGCGCCCCCACAAAAGCCTCTTATCGCCGCGGTGGAAGGCTTCGCCGTCGCGGGTGGCTTTGAAATGATGCTGGCTTGTGATTTGATTGTGGCTGCGAACAATGCAATGTTCGGTCTGCCTGAGGTCAAGCGCGGTCTGGTGGCAGGTGGTGGTGGGTTAGTTCGTCTGCCACGACAAGTCCCGTATCACATTGCAATGGAAATTTTGTTAACTGGGGAAATGTTCTCAGCATCGCGCGCGCAACAATATGGGTTGATCAATGTGATGACAGACCCAGGCCAGGCGTTGGGTGAGGCGATGAAGCTCGCCCGCAAGATCTGCGAAAATGGCCCGCTGGCAGTGCGTACGTCTAAGAGTGTGATGGTACAGGGACTGGATTTTCCGGCTGCAAAGATGTTCGAATTGCAGCGTCCGTTGACAGATCACATTTTTATGTCTGACGACGCCAAAGAGGGTGCTACGGCGTTTGCAGAAAAGCGCAAACCGGTCTGGCGTGGCAAATAAGTTTTTTTGATTATGTCGAGTTCAATTATTGTTTTGTAGATAGGGTCACATATGTCCGTCACGATTAAAGAAGAAGATTTTGTCGCCTCCATCGCCGATGCGATCCAGTTCATCAGCTACTACCATCCGGCTGATTACATCAAACACCTTGCGCGTGCTTACGAGCGTGAGGAAAGTCCTGCTGCTAAGGATGCGATCGCACAGATCCTGACTAACTCGCGCATGAGTGCAGAGGGTCGTCGTCCGATTTGTCAGGATACGGGCATCGTCAACGTATTCTTGAAGATCGGTATGGGTGTGCGGTTTGATACCAAGCGAACTATGCAGGAGCTATGCGATGAGGGTGTGCGTCGTGGTTATTTGAACCCCGAAAATCCACTGCGCGCGTCGGTCCTTGATGATCCGATTTTCTTGCGTAAAAA
>CAIUZV010000015.1 GCA_903903735.1 uncultured beta proteobacterium
CCAGGGCGAAATCGAATTGGGATTGCATCATGGCGAGGCTTACAGTTTTGAAATGGACACGTGTTGCAAGAGGGCCTCAACCGAAACGTGCATCACGTCGGTAAAGGGCTTTGGATGGACACCCATGTAGATCACGGCCAGCGCCATGACACCAAGAATCAAGAATTCGCGATTAGACAAATCTTGCAGATCGCGGACTTGGTCGTTCGCAATATCGCCAAAGGCTACACGCTTGACCATCCAGAGCGAATAGGACGCACCCAGAATCAACGCGGTCGCAGCCAACAGGCCGATCCAAAAGTTATATTCCACAGCGCCCATAATGACCATGAATTCGCCGACAAAACCGCTGGTGGCGGGCAACCCTGCGTTCGCCATTGAAAACAAAACAAAGAACGTCACAAAACGTGGCATGGTGTTGATCACCCCGCCGTAATCTGCAATCTTGCGAGAGTGCATCCGGTCATACAGCACACCAATACACAAGAACATTGCCGCAGACACGAAACCGTGCGAGACCATCTGCACAATCGCGCCTTCCACACCGGCGGTATTAAATACAAAGAAACCTAAGGTGACAAAACCCATGTGTGCGACAGATGAGTACGCCACAAGTTTTTTCATATCATCTTGCACGACAGCGACCAAACCGATGTAGATCACAGCGACGAGCGACAGCGTAATGATCAAACCAGCCATCTCAGTCGACGCATCAGGTGTAATCGGCAAGGACAGCCTTAAGAAACCATACGCACCAAGCTTGAGCATAATGGCCGCCAGCACAACCGAACCACCTGTCGGCGCCTCAACGTGCGCATCGGGTAGCCAGGTGTGTACAGGCCACATCGGTACCTTGACAGCAAAGGCAGCCAGGAACGCAAAGAAGATGAATACTTGCGGGATGTAATCCAACGGCAAGGTATGCCAGGTTTGGATATCAAACGATCCACCAGAGACGTTCCAGAGATACAAGAACGCGACCAGGGTTAACAGCGAGCCCATCAAGGTGTAGAGAAAGAACTTGAACGCGGCATACACCCGGTTAGGTCCACCCCAGACACCCACAATGATGTACATCGGGATGAGGGTTGCTTCAAAGAAAACATAGAACAGCAGGCCGTCAAGCGCGACAAACACCCCAATCATCAATCCAGACAAAATCAAGAACGCTGCCATGTACTGGGAAATGCGTGTCGTGATGACTTCCCATCCCGCGAGCACAACGATGATCGTGATGAAGGCTGTCAACAAAACGAACCACAACGAGATTCCGTCTACGCCGAGGTGATAGTTCACCGCAAAAGCCGGAATCCACAAGGCTTTTTCCACAAACTGCATGGCTGCTGTGGAAGTATCAAAGCCTGTGTACAGCGGAATGGTCACCAAGAAACTCAAGATGGAGCCGATCAATGACAGATTACGTGTCAGACCCGGGCGGTCGTCTCGACCTACTGCCAGCAAGATCAAACCACAAACGATCGGGACAAAGATCGACAGTGTGAGCCAAGGAGTATTAAAAGAAGCCATCTCGCTCGCCATCATTTGGAACCAAAGATTATGTAGGTGATCGCGGCCATCAAGCCAATGATCATCGCAAACGCGTAGTGATAGATGTAGCCAGTTTGGAGGCGACGCGTCACGGCGGCGATCGCGCCAATCAACTTAGCCGAGCCATTCACCAACACACCATCAATCAAGCCACGATCAGCCTGCTGCCACAAACCCTTTCCCAGGAGTCTGGCGCCACGCGCCAACACTTGCTCGTTGAACCAGTCGAAAAAATATTTGTTTTCGAGGATGTAGTTCACACCTTTTAAGTGATGCTGAATAGCGGCTGGAACCTTGGGGTTGATTAGATAGCAATACCAAGCTGTCACAGCACCGGCGACAACTAACCAAAAAGCGACCGTACTAAAGGCGTGCAAGGCGTAAGCCACCCAGCCATGCCAGTGTGACGCCAAATCGGCCATCGCCGGATGCTGCGCCGCCACAACAATCGCGCCTTTGAAGTAAGCGCCAAACAACAGGGAATCAACCAGCCATGCACCCACAAAGATCGAGGGCACAGCAAGCAATACGAGCGGCAAGGTAACCACCCAAGGTGACTCATGGGGTAGGCCGCCATGATGGCCGTGGTGATCATCATGGGAATGATTATCGTGCCCGTGTGCGTCGTGCCCGTGCGCGGCATGACCACTGACATCGAAGCGCTCCTTGCCATGGAACACCAAGAAATACACGCGGAAAGAATAGAGCGATGTCACGAACACGCCGATCAAGGTAGCGTATTTGGCGAACGACGCACCCCACACATTGGCAGAAGCAGCCGCTTCGATGATGTGTTCTTTAGAGTAGAAGCCGGAGAAGAACGGCGTACCCACTAGCGCCAACGTACCAATCAAGAAGGTGATCCAGGTGATTGGCATGTACTTACGCAGGCCACCCATGTTGCGGATATCCTGATCGTGATGCATGCCCATAATGACAGAGCCTGCACCTAAGAACAGCAATGCTTTAAAGAACGCGTGTGTCATCAAATGAAAGATCGCGACTGAGTAGGCCGAGGCACCCAAGGCAACCGTCATGTACCCAAGTTGGGACAGCGTTGAATAAGCAACGACTCGCTTGATATCGTTTTGAATGATGCCCAGGATCCCCAAAAACAGTGCGCCGATTGCACCGATGATGATGATGAAGGACAGTGCCGTGTTCGACAGCTCAAATAGTGGCGAGAAGCGTGCCACCATAAAAATACCAGCGGTCACCATGGTCGCTGCGTGAATCAGCGCTGAGATGGGTGTTGGACCTTCCATTGAATCAGGTAACCAAGCATGCAAGGGCACTTGCGCCGACTTACCCATGGCGCCAATAAACAAACAAATGCAGGCAACGGTAATCAACATCCAGTCCGTGCCTGGCAACGTGAGTGTCGCTAACTTATCTGCCTGCTCAAACACTTCACCGTAGTGCATCGTGCCAGCGTAGGCAAACAACAAACCAATTCCAAGCACAAAACCAAAGTCACCAACGCGATTGACCAAGAAGGCTTTCATATTGGCGAAGATGGCAGTTGGGCGCGTGTACCAGAAGCCGATCAAGAGATAAGAGACCAACCCCACTGCTTCCCAGCCGAAGAACAACTGCAGCATGTTGTTAGACATGACCAGCATCAACATCGAGAAGGTAAACAATGAAATGTATGAGAAAAAGCGCTGATAGCCTGGATCTTCCGCCATATAGCCAATCGTGTAGATGTGCACCATCAAGGATACCGAGGTGACGACCACCATCATCAACGCTGACAAGGGATCAATCAAAAAGCCAATTTCTAACTTGGCATCACCCAGCATCGACCAGGTATAGACCGCGCCATCAAAGCGATGCCCATTGAGCACATCGAGCAGGACTAGAACCGAGCCCACAACCGAAACGCCTACTAGTGCAATCGTCAATAGGTGCGAGGCGCGTCGACCCACTTGCCGTCCAAGAAATCCCGTACCAAACAAGCCAGCCAAGATCGCACCAAGCAAGGGAGCTAAGGCGATAACCAAATAAAGTGAAGGTGAGCTATACATATTCTTCTGTGTTCCGATCAGCCCTTGAGGCGGTCAAGTTCATCGACGTTGATCGTGCTGAGGTTGCGGAACAGCAGCACCAGAATCGCCAAACCGATTGCCGCTTCTGCAGCGGC
>CAIUZV010000016.1 GCA_903903735.1 uncultured beta proteobacterium
GAAACATTGTTGCCCACCATGGGCTTTTTTCCGGTCACTTGGCATACACGTGCCATGGCTACACCTATTGTTTGTTTGAACGCAGCGTTCAGGTTTTTTCGTTCAGATTTCTACATCAAGTCTGACATTCTAATACGAAACTGAGGTTTAAATCAAACCGCCCTGCTGGTTTTGCGTGCCAGTGCTCCGAGCAGGCATGCCATGGAGGTGCAGCACCCCATGATAAGCGCTAAAGGCAAGGGGCCAGGGGTCGTGAGCATGCTGACGGTCATGCCGGCTAGGGCGCCGCAAGAGATCGTGATCGTCCCCATCATTGCCGAGGCTGAGCCCAGCTGCCGCCCTTGGTCTGAAAGCGCCATCGCTGCAGAGTTTGGTCCGACAAAGCCTTGACTGAACATAAAACACATCATGCAGCCCATAATCACGGGGAGGGTGGCTACCCCAAGCAGGCTGAGCGCGAGCGCCGCTACCCCTGCGGACATCATTAAAGCGAGTGCCCAAGGCAGTAGTTTCTCAGGACGATGGTATCTAAGTAAGCGAGCACTAACCTGAGAGCCCATAATCAAGCTGCAGGCGTTGATGCCAAAGAGCAAGCCATATGTCTGCGGAGAGACCCCAAAGTGCTCAATAAACAGCCTTGGTGAGGCTGCAATATACCCAAAAAGTGTGGCCGAGCCCATCCCGCCCGACAAGGCAAACGCCGCAAAGCGTTTATGGCGCAGCAAGCCCGTGTAAGTCCGGAAAATATTCCCCCAACTAAGTATTATTTTGTTTTGGGAGGGTAGGCTCTCGGCCATGACTTTCCAAACTGTAATCAGCAACACCATGCCGATCAGTGTGATCACAACAAAAATTCCCCGCCAACCCGCAAGCGCGAGAATATGCGAGCCTAGGATGGGCGCCAGAATGGGGGCCACGCCCATGATCAACATCAACATCGATAGCGCACGCGCGGCTTCTTGTGTGCTGTAGTGGTCGCGCACCACGGCGCGTGAGATCACCATGCCAGCGGCGCCTCCCATGGCTTGGGCGATGCGACTGACGGTTAGAAACTCCACACTCGGTGCCAAGGCGCAGGCGGCTGATGCCACGATATACAGCACGAGCGCGCCATACAGCGGCGGTTTACGACCAAAGCGATCGGCTAGCGGGCCATACACAAGTTGCGCGCTCGCCATCCCGATTAAGTACGCGGCGAGTGTGCGCTCGACCTCATTACTACTTGTGGAAAGTCCGCGAGCGATTTCCGGGAAGGCCGGCAGATACATGTCGATAGAGATCGGGCCAATCGCCGTGAGCGCGCCCATCAAAAGCAACCAACCTGGTAGCCCCACCGCAGCCAGCTTCAAGCAGCAAGTGCCGCCGAGATTTGTACCTCACGTGCGGCTTGTGCTGCGATTTCAAAGGATCTCAGGCGTGCCTTGTGATCAAAAATCTGCCCGGCCATGATCAGCTCATCGGCGCCAGTTTTTTCGACCAAGTCTTGCAGTCCACGTCGCACGGTTTCCAGTGAGCCCACCACGGAGCAAGATAACTGTTCCGAGACAGAAACTTTTTCGTAGGGCGTCCAAAAAGTCTCAATGTCGTCAATAGGTGGTGGAAGTTGGCCACGCGTATTGCGTCGCATACGTGTGGCATGTTGTTGGTGCGTGGTGAATAAGTAACGTGCTTCTTCATCCGTGTCGGCGGCAACAATGTTGACACCAACACCTGCATGCGGTTTGGCTTGCTGTGAGGAGGGTTTAAACAAGGTCTTGTACGCGTGCAGCGCTTGCATCAGAGCATCGGGCGCGAAATGTGAGGCGAACGCGTAAGGTAAGCCGAAATGCGCAGCCACTTGTGCCCCGTAGGTGCTTGAACCCAAAATCCAGATGGGCACATGCAGACCCGCACCAGGAATAGCCTTCACTGCTTGACCTGGTTGCACGTCATCAAAGTAGAACTGCAGCTCTTGCACGTCCTGAGGAAATTGATCCGACGAGCTTTGAAGGTCGCGGCGCAGGGCACGCGCAGTCATTTGATCCGTGCCCGGTGCGCGGCCTAAGCCAAGCTCAATACGGCCAGGAAATAATGAGGCGAGCGTACCGAATTGCTCAGCGATCACTAGGGGGGCGTGGTTGGGCAGCATGATTCCGCCGGATCCAATCCGAATAGTGGAGGTCCCAGCCGCGACGTAACAAAGCGCGACTGCTGTGGCCGAACTCGCGTTGCCAGTCATGTTGTGGTGCTCGGCCATCCAGTAGCGAGTAAATCCCCATTTTTCGGCGTGCTGCGCCAAGTCGCGGGAGTTATTCAAGGCATCGGTCGCGGTGAAACCTTGTGGAATGGGCGATAAGTCTAGGATCGAGTAAGGGATGCTCATAGGGTTTCGTGGTGCGTGGGCAGGTTATGCTTACGGATCGGGGCGTTGAAGGTGGTTTGGTTTAATCCGAGTTGCTTGAATAATACGCCCATTTTTTCCGAGTGACGTAAAGCTTCGGCCTTCAGAAGGCTAACCGTCTGACCTTAAAGGAGCACGCAATGCGTGAAGTATTTATTACCGCAGCAGCCAGAACCGCGATTGGTGATTTTGGGGGAGGTCTCAAAGACGTGGCGCCCATCGATCTCGGAGCGACCGTTGTGAAGGCAGTTTTACAGCGCTCGGGTGTTGATGGGTCAGCCGTGGGGCATCTAGCGTTCGGTCATGTTGTGCACACTGAGCCCCGCGATATGTATTTATCGCGAGTTGTCGCCTTAAATGCGGGTTTGCCGCAAAGCTGCGCCGCATTTAACGTCAACCGTCTGTGCGGCTCAGGCTTGCAAGCGATTATCTCGAGTGCGCAGTCGATTTTGTTGGGCGACACGGAAATGGCAATCGGCGGTGGTGCTGAAGCCATGAGCCGGGGTGGTTATTTGTCACAGACGCAGCGTTTTGGCTCGCGCATGGGTGACACAACCGTTTCGGACATGATGGTGGGTGCGCTGACCGACCCGTTCGGTCGCATGCACATGGGCGTGACCGCAGAAAACGTCGCGAAGCAATTTGGTATTTCTCGTGCTGACCAAGACGCGCTTGCGGTTGAGTCACATCGCCGTGCAGCGAAAGCGCAGGACGAAGGGCGCTTTAACGATCAGATCGTGCCTGTTGTCATTAAGACGCGCAAAGGCGAGGTAGAGTTCAAGGTCGACGAGCATCCACGGCGAGATGTTTCTATAGAAGGGCTCGCTGCCTTGCGTGCGGTATTTGTGAAAGAAAACGGTACGGTAACCGCCGGTAACGCCTCAGGTATCAACGATGGCGCTGCAGCGGTCTTGATGATGAGCGGTGAGGCGCTTAAATCGAGTGGCGCCAAACCGATGGCGCGGTTGGTAGCCTATGCGCACGCAGGTGTTGATCCCAACATCATGGGCATCGGCCCGGTACCCGCGACCCAAGCGGTGATGAAGCGTGCCGGTTTGACGGTTGATCAGATGGATGTCATCGAGGCCAACGAAGCCTTCGCCGCACAAGCCTGCGCGGTCGCAAAAGAGCTCAAGCTGGATTCTGCACGTTTGAATCCGAATGGCAGCGGTATTTCGTTGGGGCATCCGATCGGTGCGACAGGCGCGATTGTCACGACCAAAGCGATTTATGAATTACATCGCATCGGCGGCCGTTACGCGCTGGTGACAATGTGTATTGGTGGCGGTCAAGGTATTGCCGCCATTTTTGAACGAGTCTAGGTCCGTGTCCGTCAGTTGTTAGCGCCGTTTAAGCGCTGACACGACGAAAAAAAAGGGACAACTTCGGTTGTCCCTTTTTTGTTGACGCACTAGATGCGCTGAACACGGCGCACTTCAAAGGTGGCCGAGTTCAGCGATTGACACCACTTGATTTGCCGCGATCACGAGATGGTCGAGCAGCGTGATATCCACCACCGAGAGTGAGTGTTTCAATTGTCGGGTGAGGGCGATGTCGGCAGCGCTTGCTTGTGCGAGCCCCGACGGATGATTGTGCGCCAAGATGATCGCCGCCGCGTGGTGCATCAGTCCTATCTTGACCAGTTCACGCGGATAGATGGTGGTCTCGGTCAGGGTGCCTCTGGAGATCTCGGTTGAATGAATCAGTCGGTGCTGATTGTCTAGTAATAAGGCCACGCAGCGCTCAATTCGGCAATTGCTAAGTAGCGCAGTGCAGTAGGCATGAATTTGCGGACGATGTTTGAGAGAGCATCCTTGCTTTAAATCTTCGATAATTGCGCGCCTAGCCAGTTCAAGAATGGCAGTGAGCTGGCAAATGCGGGCGTTTCCTAATCCCACTATTCCTCTAAGGTCTTCCGTGTCGGCTCCGAGAAGTGGTCGCAGCCCGCCGAAGTGTTGGACAAGATGTTGGGCTAGGCCCAGCGCGCTCAGTCCCCGTGTCCCTGTGCCAAGAATCAGGGCGAGGAGCTCTGCATCGGTCAGTATGTGTGCGCCGTGTTGCATTAATCGCTC
>CAIUZV010000017.1 GCA_903903735.1 uncultured beta proteobacterium
CCAATGCGTCTGCGCCGTCCTTTCATGCTTTGCTAACGCGTAGCTTGTTTGACCTTCTTGATTGCCCTAAACCCGTTGTCGCAAGGCTTCAGGGACCTGCAGTGGGCGGTGGATTGATGTTGGCTGCGGTGTGCGACGAAATCATTGCAGTGGAGTCTGCGTGGGTGTCATTGCCTGAAATTGAAATTGGGATGCCTACCCCCATCGGTGCTGCGGTGCTTGCACCGCGCGCGTCCCGTAGCGTGTTGCAACGCCTTGTGCAACGCGGTGAACGTTTCACAGCCAAAGAGTGCTTGGCGTTGGGTGTGGTTGATGCCGTGGTCAGCGCAGAGGGCTTGGATCAAGCCGTTTCTAAAAGTGCGAGCGAACTCGCGTCAATCGAAACATCGGCTTTTGCTACAAATAAAAATTGGCTCAACCGAGAGGTTAGAGCCAATTTATTCATTGCTAACGCTGAAGAAAACTCAGAGCATGCACATTAACTGCTGCATGCCTGGTCGTTCACCTTAAACGATTGATAGAACTTCCTTGACGGGAAGTCTTGGTTTTTGTGGCCAGTTACCTGGTGCGCTATAGCCAATAGCGACTAGCATCGCCGGAACATCGTCGGCCGAGAGATTGAATTCTTTTGCGACGCCAGCTGGATCAAAGCCGATCATCGGGCCGCTCACGAGCCCCATGCCTTGTGCGGCAAGCATGAGCGTCATTGCACCCATCGAGGCCGAACGTATCGCTTCGTCGCGTTGGCGCTCAGGATTGTTGTCTAAGCCACCATGGGCCATCGCCACCCAAGAGTCTGCCATCGCTTGGTCGATGATGCCTGCTGCCACGGTTGGGGCGATCGAATGTGCTAATCCTTTGTGCGCTTGCATTTTGCCGCAGACAATAAATGTCACAGCGGCATCGACGACTTTTTGTTGACCGTAAGAGACGGCTTTGAGTCGCTCTTTAGCGTCTTTCGACTGTACTGCGACGAACTTCCAGTTTTGATAATTGAAAGCGGTAGGTGCAAGTGTTGCGAGACGTACAAGCTCTTCGATTTGTTCACGGCTGAGGCTACGTGCTGGATCAAACCAGTTGGCCGAGATGCGTTCTTCGAGCAGGGCTTTAATCGTGTTGTTCATTTGAATCTCATTAATAATAAAACTAAGACTTGAGTGCTTGGGCTAGCAGAAAGAGCGTGTGTGTTGTTTCTGTTTGTCTGCCGCAGTGGCTTTGAAGCTTCGGTGGTCGGCTGACTACTGTCGGCTAAGATTTTAAACTGATTCTTCGTCTTCGCCAGGGTGCTTGCCGCGATCTGCTCAGAGAGTCATTTTTTGATTTAAAGAAGTCATAAGCTCGTTTACTTTGTGGGCGATTAGTTTGTAGGAGACCGGTTTCCACAGCAACTGAGAATGGCTTGCTGGGATATCGTATACACGTAGGGATCCATCGGTGTAGGGCGCCCAGTTGCATAAATCATTGTTTGCCGCAGTCTGAGCGGCATTTTCTGTCCCCCTAAAATAAACGATGTCTGCCCGACAGCGTCTGGGCGCGTAG
>CAIUZV010000018.1 GCA_903903735.1 uncultured beta proteobacterium
CGGTTTGCAATCGCTGATCACCGTCAACAGCATCATTGGCACCAAAGGCGTGCCGCGCATCAACCCCTTCGAACTCAAGCCCGGCCTGACCAACAGCAAGTTGTTCGCCCGAGACCGCAACATCTGCGCGTACTGCGGCGACGATTTCCACGAAACCGAACTCACCCGCGAACACATCATTCCGTTTGGCCAACACGGCGTGGACAGTTGGATGAACGTGGTCACCGCGTGCCGCGCTTGCAACCACCGCAAAGCCAACCGCACCCCCGAGCAAGCCAAGATGCCGCTGCTCTACACCCCGTATGTGCCCACCTTGTGGGAAGACTTCATCTTGCGCAACCGCCGCATCTTGGCGGATCAGATGGAGTTTTTAAGAGCGCATGTGCCGAGAAATTCAAGGCTTGCGGCATAGTTCTTGAATTGGTTGATAATTCAAAGGTACTCATTATTCGGTATTTCGAATGAGGCTTTGAGGCAAGCAATCTAAAGAACCATGTCATCCAAATCTGGAAATGATCTTTTCATCGTAGATAACGGTGACGAAGACTGGAAGGTACTCAACTACCTTTCAGAGTGGTCAGATATTTCAAATCAATTTGATATCGCCACAGGCTATTTTGAAATTGGGGCCTTATTGGCATTGAATGGCAAGTGGCAAAAGTTAGATCAAATACGCATATTGATGGGTGAGGAAGTCACCAAACGAACGCATCAGGCTTTGATTGAAGGTTTGGCCAGAGTTGGTCACTTGTTAGATGAAAGCCTCGAGCGCGAGAAACTCAAAAACGACTTTCTCATTGGCGTTGAGCACATCGTTGAGGCTATTGCCTCTGGAAAAATCAAGTGCCGAGTTTATGCAAAGAAGAAGTTTCATGCCAAGGCCTACATCACCCACAGCAAACTAACCGTAGTTGGTTCATCTGCCTTGGTAGGCTCGAGTAATTTCACATTCCCAGGCTTGACAGGTAACGTTGAATTGAATGTTCAACTTCGCCGCGAGGTTCCCCAACTTCAAGAATGGTTTGATGAACATTGGCAGCAAGCAGACGATATTTCACCTGATGTACTCAAGGTGATTGAGCGCCATACGCGCCAATACTTGCCCTTTGAGGTGTACGCCAAGGCCTTGCAAGCTTATTTCCACAATGACGAAGCCACTGCAGGGGATTGGGAGCGACAACACTCCACCATGTATGGAATTTTGGACCAATACCAAAGAGACGGTTATGCGGCTTTATTGAAAATCAGTGCCAAGTACGGCGGTGCTTTTTTGTGTGATGGGGTGGGTTTGGGCAAAACATTCGTTGGCTTGATGTTGATCGAACGCTTGGTCAAATTCGAGCGAAAAAAAGTCTTGCTGGTCGTTCCGAAATCAGGACGTGAATCAGTCTGGGAATCTGGTCTCAGGCGGCATCTGCCAGAGTTGTTTGGCGACTTCTCCAATTTAGTTGTGATCAACCACACGGATTTGCAGCGCGGTGGTATTTGGGTTGAAAAAATCCAGCGATTGAAAGCACAAGCAGATGTGGTTGTCATAGATGAGGCACATCACTTTCGGAATCCAAGCGCCAATAAAGAAACCTCTCGCTATTGGCAGATGCAATCCTTGGCCAAAGGCAAACAGGTGTTCATGCTCACGGCCACTCCCATCAACAACAGTCTGATTGATCTTCAACACCTGATGGAACTTTTTACCCAGCGTGATGCTGGACATTTCAAAGAAACCCTGGGCATTCATTCCCTGCCTGGTCATTTCCGAAAACTGGAAAAAGAACTCATCAAGCGTATGGGTGCCGAGTTGATTCAGGCTGAATTAACTGGGTTTGAAACCAACGAAGTGTTGTCTCACGATAGTTTGTTCCGCGAGTTGGTGATTCAGCGTAGTCGTGCCTATGTGAAACAGAGTCAACTAACTAGTGGTGCCAAAGAGGCCATGTTTCCCAAGCGAGAAGCACCCAAGGTTGCAGAGTATTCGGTTAAAAAAACATATGGAAAATTATTGGGCATGGTTGAGAAAGCCTTTAACAAAAGGCAACCCTTGTTCACATTGCCGATGTATTACCCACTGGCTTATTCGAAAGTCCCGGTGTCGGATGGTTTTGAAGACAACCGACAGAAACAAGTTGTCGGTCTGATTCGAATTTTGTTTTTGAAGCGTTTCGAAAGCTCAGCAAGTGCTTTTGAAAACTCTTGCCAACAACTATTGCGAAAAGTTTTAGCGTTTGTGCAAAAAAACAGCGCTACTAAACATGAAATTGCATCACTTGAGCGCTGGCGAATCCACCAAGAGGAATTGTTGAACGAAGTTCAGAAGAGACAGCACAAGCTGTTTGAAGCTGAAGATGATCAAGAGGACGACTCTGAAGAAGATGTGATTTCAGAGGAAATGCTGGCAGCAGTTGAGTTGTTGGACCGAGATCACTTTGACGTCCCACAAATGTTGTCTGAGTCGCTCCAAGACTTAAACCAGTTGGCAGAATTTCTCAATGAGTTGCGACAATTTCAACCTAAGCATGATGACAAGCTACGGGCTTTGATCCAGTTGCTCAAGACCGACCCAGTGCTCAAAAAACACAAAGTCATGATCTTCAGCGAATTTTCTGCAACTGCCAGGTACTTGGCCTCTGAGCTAGACAAAGCCGGTATCAAAGGTGTTGCCCAAATTGATTCAGCCACCAAGAAGAGCAGAACCCAAGTCATTCGTGAATTCGCGCCGTATTACAACGGCTTGGATAGCAAGCAATTGAAAGACGAAGGATATTTTGAAACACGTGTGCTGATTGCCACCGATGTGTTGAGTGAAGGTTTGAATTTGCAAGACGCAACACGCCTTATCAATTACGACTTGCACTGGAATCCTGTTCGGTTGATGCAAAGAATTGGCCGCGTGGATCGCCGCTTGAACCCTTCCATTGAAAAGCAGCTTGTCAAAGATCACCCAGATTGCAAAACCATCAGGGGTACCATCGAATATTGGAATTTCTTACCTCCTAGCGATTTGGATGAATTGCTCCATTTGTACAAAAAGGTCTCACACAAAACCTTGTTGATTTCCAAGACGTTAGGCATTGAAGGAAAAAAACTACTACGGCCTGAGGATGATTTTGCTGCACTGAGGGATTTTGATCACCATTTTGAGGGTGAGCCTAGTTCATTAGAAAACATGCATTTGGAATACCAACGTTTGATGTCGGCACATCCAGATTTGCAAGCCAGGTTGGACCTCTTGCCGGGCCGTGTCTTCAGTGGCAAGCAGCATCTTCACAGTGACACTCAAGCAGTTTTTTTCTGTTTTGCATTGCCCGGCAAGGAAAACACATCAGCAAGTCCTGATCTTGAAGCCTCGGCATGGACGATTGAAGCAGGGCGTACCACTTGGTTGTTGTTGGACTTGGCTTCTGGCCAATTGATGGAAGATGCCGCTGCAATTGATTCCGTCATTCGATGTGAACCGCAGACTCCCCGCACCTGTGCCATTGCCCAAACAACACTGTCCCAAGCACGTGCTAAAGCAGAAAAATATTTGAAAAATTCTTATTTCAAACAAGTCCAAGCACCCATAGGCGTGATACCTACGCTCTTAGCTTGGATGGAACTTCACTGAAGCTCCCTTTCAGATTAACGCACCTCATTTCTATCAAGTCCTAGCGGGCTTGCATGCCTTTGCCTATTGGATGCAGTCCTAAATGTCTCTTTGATGCCAAAAAGAGCCTTATAGACCGCAATTTATTCAGAATTATTCAATTAAAGAATTATTTACATGCATTAAGATTAAATCAAAAGTTCAAATTTAATCAAAAAAGGGGGCCAGGCATGGCATCTCGGCCAAACAACCTACTGGACCCGATGGCGCAGAAACTGCGTCAAGTTCACACCATTCCCGCATTGGTGAAATACCTGCATGACGAACTAGGTTGGCCGGTGAATGTGGACGACTGGGAAGACAACCTCTTTGATTGGCAGCCCGATGAGCTCAACCTCAAGCTCGAACATGAGGTCAAGGTCAAATCCATCAAGCAATTGCGCCCCCTGGTCACTGGCCAGCCCTGGGGAATTTTTTTTATCGAGTTTAAAAAAGGCTATTTGCCCATCACCGCCCTACGTCGGGTCCTCAACGGGTTGGTTCCCAAAGGCCGATCCACCAGCGGCGGGCACCAAACATGGGCAGCACACGACCTGTTGTTTGTGTCTAGTTTTGGCGAAAGCAATGCCCGTGAAATCGCATTGGCACATTTCACTGACGAGTCCAGTCAAGGTGACTTGCCCACGCTGCGTGTTCTCGGTTGGGAATATGACGACACACCACTTCAGCTGGACTATGTGGCCCAAATACTGCGCGAGAAATTGCGTTGGCCTGCCAAAACCCACACCCCAGCGGCATTGGAGGACTGGCGGCAACAGTGGGCCAGTGCCTTCACCCTGACCTATCGCCAGGTCATCAATGACAGCAAGACCTTGGCCAAAGCCTTGGCCGAATTGGCCCAGCGCACCAGAAGGCGGGTGAATCAAGTCTTGGCGTTAGAGAACGACCATGGACATTTGCGTCAAATGTTCAGGGCATTCAAAGACAACCTTATTGCCGATTTGTCTGACGACGCCTTTGCCGATATGTTTGCCCAGACCATCACCTATGGTTTGTTCACTGCACGAGCCAGCCGACCCAGCGGCGCCTTGGTGGCAGACAACTTGGCCGACATGGTGCCCAGCACCAACCCGTTTTTGAAAGAACTGCTTGGGAGCTTTTTAAGTGCCGCTGGCCGGGCCCGCAAACGTGATGAGCGGGTGGACTTTGACGAGCTGGGCATCAACGAAGTGGTAAACGTGCTGCGCGAAGTGCCCATGGACGCCGTATTACGCAGCTTCAATGCCAGCAAGCCGGGCGACGACCCTGTTATCCACTTTTATGAAGACTTCCTCAAAGCCTACGACAAAGCCATGCGAGCCAAGCGCGGTGTGTTCTACACCCCCAGCCCCGTGGTCCAGTTCATCGTGCGCAGTGTGGACGAGATTCTGAAGACCGAATTCGGCATTGAAGACGGCCTGGCCAGCACCATCACTTGGGGCGAGATGATGGCACGCAAACCCGAGCTGAAATGCCCGAAGTTCTGCACCGTCGCCACACCCTTTGTGCAGGTGCTGGACCCGGCCACCGGCACGGGCACCTTCATCGTCGAAGTCATCACCCAAATCCACACGCACATGCTGGGCAAGTGGGCCAAGCAAGGCAAGGTGACCAAAGCGCAATGGCAGCCGCTGTGGGTGGACTACGTCAAACACCACCTGCTGCCCCGCCTGTATGCCTTCGAGCTGATGATGGCCCCGTATGCCATTGCCCACATGAAGATCGGCCTGAAGCTGGCCGAGACGGGTTACACCTTCCCCGAAGACGGGCCGCGTGTGAACGTGTTTTTGACCAATGCGCTGGAGCCTGCGCACCCGGTGCAGGCGCATTTGGAATCCATGGCTCCCATGCTGGCGCACGAGGCCAATGCTGCCAACCTGACAAAAGAGCAATGCTGCTTTACGGTCATCTTGGGCAACCCACCCTATGCCGGGCACTCAGCAAATAACAATGTGCCGGGAATTGTTGCTGCAGTTCATGAATACAAGCGTGGCTACCCCGACTTGCAGAAGCCCGGCCAAGGTAAGTGGTTGCAGAACGATTACGTCAAATTTATGCGGTTCTCGGAGCTGCGGATTTTGAACGGTGGTGTCGGCATATTGGGCTTCATTACGGATCACTCCTATCTCGACAATCCCACTTTCAAAGGTATGCGGCGCCATTTGCGCCAAAGCTTTCCATACCTGCGTATCGTTGATTTGCACGGTAACAGCAAGAAACATGAAAAGGCGGCTGACGGTTCCAAAGACGAGTCAGTGTTCGGCATCATTCAAGGGACAGCTATTGGGCTGTACGCTCACGGTACTGCGACGGTGAGTGAGAAAAGTCTAGATGTTCTGGGCACCGAGAAATTCAAAGCCGAAGCCATGATGCGAATCTCACTGCAGACGGAAACGTTGACGACGTTGGTCCCAAATGAACCGCTTTGGCTGTTCAAGCCGCAGGCCCAAGCCGGGCGCAACGATTACGAAAATGGTTGGGGACTTCCGGTAATTTTTTCGCCGAATGGTGATCCTGCTCCTGGCATCGTAACGACACAGGATGAGTTTGCAATATCTTGGGATGCCAAATCAGCAAAGGCCAAGGTGGATGCGCTTTTGGCCACCCTCAACGAAGTCGAAGCACGCGAGCTATTTCAGCTTTGCACACAAGATCAGTGGAACTACAGCGAGGCAAAAGAGGCACTTTCCGACGGGGCATGGAAGAAAAAAATCGTACCGGTGCTTTATCGGCCGTTTGACATACGGACGACGGTTTACGACAGTCACGTTGCGGTACATCGCCGGGAGCGAGTTTCTTCGCACTTGTTAACCGGCAAGACGTTGGCTTTGTTGTCTACTCGGCAAACCAAAGATCAGTGGGACGTAGGTGTAACACGGCTCATACCCGTGAACAAGGCAATTTGCCGATACGACATTGGGTATGTATTTCCCTTGTCCAGGGCGTCGTTAGCTGGGCGACCATTAAATTTTTCCGATATTTTTCAAAATGCGGTTTTCATGGCCCTGGGGATAGACCTAACAAAGCACCGCCCCGAAGACCCCACCGCCCCACTGCACGCCGAGAAAATCTTCCACTACCTCTACGCCGTGCTGCACAGCCCGGCTTACCGCCAGCGATACGCAGCGTTTTTGCGAACCGACTTCCCGCGCATCCCCATTCCTGGTAGCCGCAAGGTGTTTGACGCACTCGCCAAGCTGGGTGCCGATCTGGTGGCCTGGCATCTTTTGGAGCACCCTGATGCTACAAATATAGTAGCTGGCGGCGCACGTTCTTCGCGGGCTACAGCCTGGTTTGGCACCGATTTCTCGCTGGTGAAGGTAGCAGAGAAGTCGCGCGAGCTGGCCGACATGCAGGGCACCGTCGACAAGGTGGGCAAGGTGTTCATCAACGCCACCAGCGGTTTTGCCAACGTGCACCAGGCAGTCTGGCAGCACACCATTGGCGGCTACCAAGTGCTGCACAAGTGGCTGGACGACCGGCGCAAGGCGGGCCGCAGCCTGAGCCAGGACGACATCACGCACTGGCTGCGCGTCTATGCCGCGCTACAGGCCACCCAAAAGCTGATGTTGCAGGTGGACACGGCGATTGAAGCCAACGGCGGCTGGCCCGGAGCCTTTAGCCAGAACCACCCGCCACCCGACGCCGCCACACTGGCCGCCGAGCAGATGGTGCAAAAAGAGCGACTCAAGGCGCAGAAGAGGGCCACAAGCGCTACCAAAAAGAGAGCGGTAGTCGCAAGCCCCACGGGGGCTACCAGCCTTTTTGACTTTGATGACGATCTGGATGCGCTGGCTGCGGCGTCTGGAGCACCCCCTCGCCCAAAATTTAGGGCCACCCCTGCCAAGGCAGCGGGTGGCAAAGCTGCTGGCAGCGCAGCAGCGGTGGAAGGGTTGGACGATGGCCTGCTGATGTGCGCAATTCGCCGTGTCTTGGTCAGCGCCGGTAGCGGCGGGGTTAGTCGGGACGTCTTGATTCGTTCCATAGCGCGGCAGCTTGGTTTTGCCCGCACCAGCCCTGCCCTCAAGACCATGCTGGATACGTCCATCCGGCGAGCTGTGCGCCGTGGCATTGCGCAAAACGCTGGCGGTGTGTTAACCCTGCTGGTTGGAGCCATCGAAGGCTATAGCCGCGATCACCTGAAAGCGCAGTTTTTGGCAGCGTTGCGGGCTGCGGGCAACGCCTGCCCCAGGGCTGATGCGCCCAGGCTGCTGGCACGCGCCTTGGGCTATTCCCGAACCGGTGCCGGTATTGCTGCACTTGTCGAATCCTTGGTGCGTAGTCTGGTCAGGGCGAAACAGGTCGAGTTCAGGGCCGGGCAGCTTCGGGTCGTTCGCGCAGGGGGCCCAGCATGACCGTCCTAGAAACGCTGGCAAGTCTGCTGCCAACACAGCGGCTCGCGGTCATGGATTTGGTCGAGCGGGCTGGTATCGACGTAGCGCCTTGGTACGCCTCTGCCGAGGGCAGGCCAGTGAGGAACCAGAGGGCAAACCCAACGTATTGCTATGACTGGGCTTTTGGCTCTGAAAAAGAGGGCTTTCTGGTCTGCATCTGGCATGGGTCGCTAAAGCCACTCGATTTGCCATCTTGCCCAGCGATTGTCTACAACGAGAATTTTCGCGAGTTGGCGCTGGGGTTGGATCGAAAAGCCATTGACCGGACGCAACCGAGTGACAAGCGCAACAGTGCCCGGAGCCAAGCAGCCCGTGCCCACTATGCGGCGGAGCGTGATGAGAACGCGGTTCGGTTGAGTGCAAGTCTCGATTCAAAGGGTGCCACTCTCGCGCATCAAAGCTATGCCACTTAGTTCAAAAACCATTCGTGTCCCGGTGAAGCTCGTTGATGGGCGATGGGAGCTTCTTTATGGCGGTGACGTCAAGGTGGAAGATGGCGCAATTGGCGAACTTCACGTTGACCAGATGTATTTTTCAGACAAGAAGTTTTTGAAAGCGCTCACGGCCAAGCGAAGTGTGTTGATCATGAGCGCGGGTACCGAGTTGCGGGTTGCGCTCACGATAAAGCCAGGACTGGATTCCAAACTTCATGGACTGCTGTTACCAAGAGATGCAACTAGCCACATGCATTCGACCAAATTGAGTGTAGATGCCCGTTTCGTGCGCATTAGCTTGGGTGGCCCTACAGATTCACAACGCAAGAAGAAGGTAGAGCATGGCGGCTTGTTCTTGCTGCTGGAAGGCATGGAGCCGAGGGCCATTGAGTCAGGCATGGTGGACCTGCCAGATGCCCCTGGTTTGGAGTCTGTCGATAGCTTGAATTACGCCTTCACCCGACTTTCAGAGGTGTTTGAGCCGTGGCGCAAGGCGCATACCGGCAGCATTTACGAACGCGTTTTCTACCTTGAACAAGATGGCTGCTGGTACCCACTGAAGGATTTACGTGACCGTGCGTTGGCTACTGCCGAGCGGAAATTGATCGCAGAGTTGTGGGCCAACGTGGCTGAGCAATTGGGTACGGCACTGTTTTGACATTGCCTGCTGAAACACTGGAAGACACCGAACATGAGACCCGATTCGGAACCTGAGTCTTCGGACTCCGTGACCTGGTTTGTAGACGAAGCAGGTGACCCCACGTTGTTTGGAAAAGGCGGCAAGGTCGTTGCTGCCACCGAGGGCTGCTCACGTTTTTTCATTGTCGGCAAGCTAGAGTGCCGCGACGTGGCCGCACTGACTTCCGACCTGGAGCGGCTACGCCGGGATGTGGTTGCAGACCCGTTCTTCAAGGATGTGCCGTCGCTGGACCCGGCCCGCAAACGGACGGCGGTGCACTTCCATGCCAAAGACGATCCGCCTGAGGTGCGGTTCATGGTTTACAAGTTGTTGGCGCAGCATGACCTGCGCTTTGTGGCGGTGGTGCGCGACAAATTGCGTTTGGTGGACCACACCCTACAGCGGCGCAGGATAGAACCCGCATACCGCTACGACCCCAGCGGCCATGAGTTGTATGACGAGTTGACTCGGCATCTTTTTGCGCGGCTGCACGGCTGGAATAACCACAAAATAGTGTTCGCCCAGCGTGGGCACAGGCCCCGTACCAAGGCCTTTGTGGATGCGATCGCCCACGAGGGCGATGGGTTCGGTCGGGACTTTGACTTGTCAAAGCCCAAGCCAACGGAAGTGCTGTCTTCGGTGCCCAAGGACCACGCTGGCTTGCAGGCTGTCGATTACTACTTGTGGGCATTGCAGCGTTTTTATGAGCGGGGGGAGACCCGCTACTTGAATTATGTGTGGCCGCAGACGCTGGAGGTGTTAGACCTTGATGTTCCGTCCACAAGCAAAGGCAATAAAACCATCAAACAAATTGGTATCTTCAATAAAGAACACCCGCTGACTTTGGAAAGTAGAGCGGGTGTTGGGAAAATGGATCGAGAGATATAGGATGAACCAAATCACCTCACGGCTTGAAGCCGATTTTTGTCTCTCGACGTGATCAGTATAACCAACTGAGCTGACGGCTTGTCCCCTCTATAGGGTAAGGGCCTTTGGGATTTTCCCGAGCTTAGTTTTGTTTGGATGCCAACAACTGCGCCACCACCCTCGGGTACATCTGATGCTCTTGCGTCAGCACCCGTGCGGCCAAGCTGTCGGCGCTGTCGCCAGGCAACACCGGCACCACGGCTTGCGCCAAGATCTCACCGTGGTCCAGCTCGGCGGTGACGCGGTGCACCGTGGCCCCAGCAAATTGACAACCTTCATCCAATGCGCGTTGGTGCGTGTGCAAGCCGGTGAAGGCTGGCAGCAGTGAAGGGTGGATGTTGATCAAACGTCCCGCGTAATGCGCCACAAACCCCGGTGTCAAGATGCGCATGAAGCCTGCCAACAGCACCAAGTAGGGCTCATGTTGATCAATCTCTTGCATCAAGGCCGCGTCAAAAGCCTCTCTTGGTGAAGGTGCTTGGGCAAAGGCTTGGTGGTTCA
>CAIUZV010000019.1 GCA_903903735.1 uncultured beta proteobacterium
ACCCCCATCGATTGCACCGGCGTCCGTAATCAGTACGATGTAGCGCGCGCCAAACTCGTTCCAATTGACTTTATCCAGCGCCTCTTTTATGCCGGCGTAGGGATCTTCATCAAACTTTGGCGTTGAAAATTTTGTGGCCTTAAGATCTTTGATTTTCGCTAAAAAATCTGCACCGTCTTTGACTTTTGCAGGATCGACATACAAGCGCGTCGTATACTCAAGCTGCGGGACAGCCTTCATATTTGATCGATAGGCGATGAGACCAAACTTGACCTTATCCCCAAGTTTTTCCTTCTCCATGCGTGCATAGATCGTTTGTACAGCCTGCCGCGTACGCTCAATATATGGATCCATCGATAGCGTGGAATCAATCACAAACATAACCCCCGCGCTAAATGCTTTGATTGAGCTTTGCACCACTTGCGGACTGACCGCAGGGTTGCTCCCAGCCTCTTGGCGACTGACCGACGCAACCTCTAATAAGCGAACGTTAAAACCCGAGTTGCTCATCACTTCTTCAGCTTGAAGAATCGGCAAGAGATAAAAGTTTTTCTTGAAGTCGACAAATAATTCGGGCTCGCGCGCCACCACACGTAAATCACGGCCCGTATTCTTCATGTTGTCTTGAATCGGCGCATAGACTGTAGCGGGATTTGCTGCATCCAACACACTTTCGATTGTCTTACGATCGCTAAAAAACAGTGAAAGGTCCCGGCCCGCTGGGTTGGTGAACGCCAGCGACATCTGCATCTTCCACGGAACGGTGCACTTAGCGTCAAGCCAACCGATCTTCTTACCAACGGTATCCAATCCCACTTGCACCCAATCGTTGCCGCTAATGCTCTGACGTGCATAGACGTAATAGCGACTAAAGGCCTCTTGCGCAGCACCAGTCCCATCGCCAGGTTTAGCAAAGAGCTTGCAAGAGGGGGTAGTCAACACGCGTTGGTAAAGCGTCTTTTTTCCTTCCTGCAGCAGCGGTCGATTATCAGGCTGAGCGAAAGCAGTCGTGGCCGCAAGACATGTATAGAGTGTGCAAAGCAATCGGTGAAAAGCAGTCATAGTTGTCTTAATTCTTCAGCGCTTGGACGCGCGCTTTTGCGTCGGCATTGTCTGCCTGGCTTGAAAGTACGAACTCATACCAATAGATCGCAGTCGCTTTGTCGGGACTAGCGATACAACCTGCTTGATGGAACTGTGGATCAAACTCACGCGCATAGGCTAGCGCAACAGCCATATCACCGGCCTGGCTTTTGAATGCATAGAGTCGTTGAACGAGATCGCAGCGCTTGGCTGTCTTTGCCGCTGTAATCACCTCAAGTACCTTCTCCCCTTCGGGGTTAGTCTTGAGACACTCTTGCAAAAAGACAAGATCATCTTTTGCGGTGGATAGCGCTGCTGCGCTACACGGGGCCGGTGCGACCGCAACAGGGGCGATCGTTGCGGGGCTTGTTGGCTGTTGAGTCGAAGGTGCAGTGGTTACCGGGGATGGTTTGAGTGCCATCCAAATAAAATACGCCGCTACCAAGCCCACTACAAGAGCAATCAATAAAAGCCAAATGAGATTATTTGATTTTTTCGGTGGTGTCACAGGTGGTTCCTGTTCCAGCTCCACCTGCACAACTTGCTCAGGTTCGGCTGGGCTCGGCTCGACAACCGATGCCACTCTGCCTGAGACGCGTGCCACGGGGTCATTTGAACTGCCCGCGGCGTGTGATGAAAGCACACCGTCACGGACACGCAGGACACCGCGTGCAGCCGTCTCCAGACAACGGACCTCAAGGAGGTAGGTCATCTGTGTGTTTTTAACCACGGGGTCGATGATGCCGGGCCCGAGTGCTAATACAAGCTCCTCACCTGAGCTCAGCGCTCGATCGACTTGGTGCCATGTTTGAGATGGAGACCAGTTTGCATCTAACGCCAAAAAACGACTGTCCTGATTGCGTTGAATTAAAATTTCAATTTGTCCGAAAGGATCGAACGCCTCGACTTCGATCCCCAGCAAAACAAGTAGGCCATGTCCTGGTCGTCCCTCAGGGGCGCTAATAATCTCTGGACGAATACTCTTCATGCTGCAGTAACCCGAGCTGAGTTGAGCTTGGCGATCAGTCCACCTAGCTCAGCATTTTGATCGGGACGAATTTCTCTACCCGCATCGTGACCTGCGTTCTCAACAATCAATTGTGCAAGTCCGACCAACCAATCCCCCATGTAAGCCCTCGTATGCTCAATGGGCTCATTGGTGATGTGAGGTAAAGCGCCAGCCTCGATGCGTTTGGGTTGCTCAAACAAACGGTGCCCCTTATTGACTCGACTTTCTGGGCGATCTGCAAGCGGAAGGTTGACGTAGCCGAGCCAAGCGATGTAATCAGAAAAAACAGTCTTCGCGGCCAACACCTGTCTGTCCGCCAGCTTCTCCCGCTTTGTGCCAACCTGCTCGGTGCGCGTGACCACCTGGAAAAGCGCATCCTGAAGATCCAGTCTGGTCGCACCGGTAATCAGCTCATCACAAAGCATCTCTGCCATGCCTTTCGGTAACCCTAAATACGTCAATAAATTCGCTTCACTAGACACACTGCGCATGTGATTAATCCATTCGCGCAGGACGGCTTGGGCATATCGGGCATCGCTACCGATCGGTTTGCTCTTCTTGTCCGTCACAGGCGACGTTTGCTTGTCGCCGAACAAATCAAGATCGTCGGCCAACCCGAACGGATCATCACCAAGATTCAAGGCAGCAGGGCTCGTATCAGTCGGGCTTACGCTCGCTTGATCTGTCGATACATCTGCACCCATGTACAGACCCTGCAACAAGGCTTCAGGTAACTGCAACTGCTCTTGAATCTCAGCCAGCAGACGGATACGCGGTGTCAGCGCCGACACAACAGTCTGTGCAATTTTGCGCTTCGCCTGCACTTCACCCATGCCATCTTGTGCGAACCAGCGAGAAAGACGGTTCTCGACCAAGTCATGCAGCACTTCTTCCATCTGCTCGCCGATACGATCGAGCTTCGCTTGGCGCGTGCTTACTTTTGCAAGATATTGGCTCAACCGATCAATGCCGCCGTCGTTGAGCTGCATCATCGCCGTCCACGCCTCGCGTGGATTGGCAACATGGCTTTGAATCAGTTCCGCTTTGTTGAACGTCTGCTCCATCAAACTGATTTGGGATGACTGCCCGGACGACACCGCCACCTCTTGCCCGTTATCAAGCTCTAAAAACGCAACTGGCATCCGAGGCTTGCGCACCAGGAAAGAATTGTCAAACGCTTTACCACCGGACCAATCCTGCATCCATTCAAAACCGCCGAAACGCTCAAGCATCGTCATCTTGACTAGGTTGTTCCAGACGGTGTGCAGCATGTCTTCATCTTTTTCGAGCGAGTCGGCAATCTTGATGTCGAACATTGTGACTGCCCAAAGCAGTCCTGGCGCTCTTCTTGCACGCTCCGTCGAGGTGGAACCCTGAGTTCTTCTGATCCATTCAGTAAGCACGGGGCCCACATCCGTCACATCAGACTGCTTGTGCGATGCGGTGCACACAACCAATACATTCATCTCTTGGGTGTCGGTGTAACGCTCAAACAAATACGCGACCTTACCGCGAAGCAATAACTGTGCAACGGGATTACCTGAGTGTTCTTTGCTTTGTGCAGCACGGATGTCCGTCAGCGAATCGAGCCCCAGACGTCCCCGATAGCCGGGAAAATCTAACAGATCGACCTCTTCAAAGACCTTTTGATGAGGCGTGTTGATTAACGGGAATATTAGCTCTGCCGTCAATGCTGCCAGCTGGGCGATCGGCAAGCTCTGTTTTGAGGCCGCAGTGCCATTCACAACCGGTAGCACCTCGATCTGAAGGTCTTGCGCACGACCCAGGCGCTCGAGCATATCGACGTTCATGATGCTATCGGCCTGTGACAGCGATCCATTGGGCCCTGTCGGGCGTACAAGCGCCTCAATGGGGGCATAAGCCCTTGTAGGATGTCCGAGCGCCGCGAGTGTCCGCGACAGCGAAAGAAAGGTATCTGTCAGTGCGGGCGCCTGCTTCCACAAGCACGCAAAAAGTTGGCTTCTATCCTCGATACTCAAATAGGGAGCTAACTGCACCGCACGGGGCAAAAACTCTGCTTCGAGTACCCGTATCGAGGCAGCAAATCTGTCTTTCAGATAATCCCAAAGCGACACCATGTCGTCTTCGGTTACGCCAGGGACAGCCTGGGGCCTACGTCGTGTCTCGAGCTCAAGCAACGTTGCGCGCGCTGCAAGCGGGTCGACAGGATCTCCAATCTTCTCAAAATTGAAATCATTGAAAAACGAATTCACGAAAATTTTCGCAAGTTCGACTTCTTCGAATAATTTAAGCTCGAGCGGAAATCCTTGCGGTCCCTGCTTCGCGCGAAAGCTAAAACGGGTCACCAAGCCAGTCGCCTCTTTACCACCGCCTGGAGGATTGATATGGCTCAAGAAATCAAGACGTTTGCCGTCGACTTCTGTTTCAAGTCGACCGTCTCCGCCGGCTGCGAGCGCAGAAATAAGGTAAGACTTACCGGCCTGGGATAAGCCAAAAAAACCGACGGTTGACGGAAGACTCGATGCGACCGCCAAGCTCTTAGCCTGGTTGCGTACTCGCCTGAGCTTTAAGACCAGACTATCGGCTTCGTTATCAACGCTTCGGGCATTTCCACGGACGCGTTGAATCCAGTCGATCGCTGCACCCGACTCAGAATGAATCGTGGTCCAACCTTGGGTGAGTTTGTGTGAAAGCTGATCTGTCATGCTAGTTACCTTACGCTGCCGCTGTCGAGCCAATACTGCGAATCACCCAAGCCTGCGTCGATCATCGTATTGAGTTTAAATTTCACTTTGCTTTTTGAGCCGCCCTCTACGGATGCAAGCTCAAAGCTCTCGGCGCCGGCGCGTTCATTGCGACGCAATGAAACCTTGAGCACCACCCCTTTAGCGGCAAGCTTCTCACGCAAGTCGCGATCATCGATCGTGAGCGTATAAAGCGGAGAACCCGGCCAGCGATCTGCGTCGATCTGACGAAACCCTAGTCGCATGGCCCCGCGGACCTCAAAGGTTGTATCCGGAAAATCGTAATCCGGATTATCCAAATCAATATCGCGGAAAAATACGTTGGCATCTTTGATCGCATTATTGTTATCAATCATGCCCATATAACGTAGTGTCGAATAGGGCTTGAAGGCGGCAGACCGGAAAAAGAAATTTGGCAGTCGTAAGCTGCGGCTCAGAAGACAAAGCATCGCTCCCACTGCTGCCGTGCTCTTGGGGTCATCGACACGCCCATTTTTATGAAATGGATACCAGGGTCCAGTCTTGTACTGATGCAGTGGCAGTATTCTGCCCGCTGGAAGCGCAAGTAACGATCGTACAAACGCTAAAACGCCAGGCATGCGAGAGGGCCGTCCCGTTAACAACAGCACGTCTGGCTGGTAGGAGTAAATGACCTCAGACAGCGCTTTAAGCGATTTGCAGATGCTGATCTCACCACGAACAAACTGTTCATGTAAGCGCCTAAGGTTGATGTGTATGCCGATGCCCAGCAAGTCGAATGCCGGCGCCTGAGCCCCTGCTGCTCGTTGAACCGCGGCATTGACGTAATCCAGAACATCTAAGGTTGGGCGGGCATAGTCAGTTAATAGGTCGCTGATCATGAACACGCCGAGGTTGCCCGGCTCAAGCGGATCGTACTTTTCGTATTCTTTGATAATGCGCAGCGCAACCGGATACAACACCTGCAACGTTAACTGTTGGCGCAGCACAGAAACCTGAGCATCTAACGACTCACTACCCATGAGTCGTGAAACTAAGGCATCAGGCTCTGAAACGCTTGCGGACTTAAACGCATCGATGATGGACGGTAGGACAACTAGACGAATCACGTCGAGCACGATATCGTCGCCAGCGATTTTGAAACCATCTCGGAAGCGCTGCTCTGGGACGATATACGACCCACCGCCATTGGCTCGTCCAGCGCTGTCTTCACCCTTGTCCAGTGAGTATTCATTAATCACGAGGTCAGTGGTCCCGCCACCAATATCAATTGTGGCGATCGATATGTACGGAGACGAGCTGCCGGCACGGGGAGCCTGGTCGGGCCGCGCGAGCGCAGAAAAAAACTCTTCGGGACGTCCGCCAAAACTGTTCTGTGTCTCGCTAAAGAGATAAACAACTTGTCCGCAGGTCGCTTCATCCCATTGAATATGCACTTCCGGAAAGCGCGGGAATGCAAGATCACGATCTTCGTCTGCATCGACCCCCACGTCCTCGGGATGCCAGCCTAGGCTCTTCCAAATGAGTCCGATCGCCTGGTTCATGCGTTCTTCAAAAATTTTACGTTCGGGCTGCGGCATTGCCGGTGGAACGGTCAAGATAATTGAACGTAGATGACGCGGAACGCGCGCATGACTTTGTCGCAAGCGTTGGGCTGGACTATTGATTTGCGCAAGCGCCTGTGCGAGGACTTCACTCAACATGAAAGTCATGAGTGAGCTGCGCGAATAGTGTGGATGAAAGACCGGCATGCGATCGTTGGGCTCTAGGGTGTAGAGCGCTTCACCCAGTTCGTTAATCAAGCGCGACACCGGTGCTGCTGTTGCATGCGGCTCCGCATCGAGCTTGATGTAGGATGTATTGAAGCGCCAACCTGGCTCAAAACTTTCTTGATCCCAAAGATAGCGCTTGGGACTAGACAGTCCGGTGGCGCCCTCGATGCCGCGACGCAGACTGGCTAGGCGCCCTGCTTCATGACCAACGCGCGCAATGGTGGGCCATAAAAATGCATCGCTGCGCCCACTTTGCACCGAAAAATGATCCTTGCCAAAGTTCGCTTGCGAAAACTCTACGCGGCTCTCAAAGGCTTCGCTGTAGACATGCTCAGGACGCGACAAGTCACGCAGTGCGAGTTCATAGCGACGCCGTAAACCATCACTCTCTTGCGGATGATCTTCAATCAAAATACCGCAACTTCTCGAGTTGCCGATATCCAGAACCAAGTCGACTGGGATTGGCTTATACAAGTCGTTTGGTGCATTTGAGATGATCTTGATCTCGGGCAAACTGAGTTGCGTGCCAAGCAAATGCAAGACATTGAGATAGTGCGCCTGATGATGGAGCTTCGAGATCTCATCGCGTATATCTTCACTATCTTTTTTCAGACGTGGCTTACCAAGCTCGGTGAAAATTTCGCGAAGCCATTCGTCAATCCATTTCTGATCTAAGAACCAACCCATCTCGTGTGCGCGGTGGGCAAACGCAAAACTCGTACCGGCTTTGACATCATCCTCGGACGGTCCCATGTACGCGGTGTCGCTTCGCGTGGGCAATACTTTCGTGTCAAAAGCAAAAGTGATGCGGTGCGTGTGCCCCTCCGGATCCGCCCCAGCCGCCACTTCGGTAATGCGCGCACGCGCCCAGTTCGATGGCCCCTCCTCAAAGCGCGAGGGAGGGCTAAACCGAAAATAAGGAATCGGTATCCAGGTATCTAACAGCAGCTTAAGAGACTGATCGACACCTAAGTCCAATGTCGCCTGTGAAGCTTGCTTTCGCTCATCAAATGAAAAATGCAGTTTGCCTGTACGTTCGTCTTCTTCTAGTCTCGCAATGGGGCCTGCATCCCCGATTTTGGCAAACTCACCCGACTTTCCTTTCACAACGAATGTCGCAGCGAAGTCCAGAAACTGAACGCCGCTGCCCATGATCAAGGTGGTTTGATCTTCGTAGGAATGAATGGCTGACAGCATATAAAGTCGTCCTACTATTTTGGGGCGTGCCGCATCGACACAGGGAAAGAAGTACCATTTTCATACCGACCTTGACAGTCAGCGCGGCCATCAGCCGTAGGTACACAGGTTACCTTTGGTAAGGCCATCGTGCTGCCGTCGGAGCATTTGGCAACACCACGATCATTAATATTCAACGAGCGCCCTTGCATTTGGGCGGCTACATCGCCAGTGCATCGGGTGCCGTCTCCGCGCTGTATGTTTACTTTACCTTGACCGTTCCCTTGACTAAAATCGTATTCCATCCGTAAGGGCTTGCCGGTCTTGGCATCTTGAATCCCCGCACCAGCATTCCAGCGACCATCGAGAAAGTTCGTCGAGCCAGTATTCGCTGCCGAGTTCGGGATCTGCAAAGGATTGCCCGCTCCAGGCACAGAACCGGGTTGCGTTGTTGCATCTGGCGTAGGAGGCGTTTGTGCTGTGGTGGGCGGCGTCGCATTATTCGCGGACTGCCCAGCATTCGGTGTTTGCGTTTGATCCGTCGGTGTGTTGCTAGGAGCTTCGCTATTCAACGGCGCAGACTCGCCAGACACACCGGAAGTCTCGGGCGCATTATTGACTGGCGTGTCGGTGCTTGTTGCCGAACCCTCTACGCGTCCACTCGAGTCCGTTGTCGTGCCGGTGGTGCCGGCCGTGACGGGTGTGCCAGCGGTATCCGTGATGGATTGACCTGTCTGTCCAGACCACCAACGGCGCAACCCCGCGACACCCCTATCGATCACAGTATCGGGGGGTTTGGGTACAGCGTCACCTACAGGTGGGCGTGCCCTATCGGGCTCCGTCACCGTTTGACCGCTGAGGGGTAGCCCAGCTAACCAAGATTGTGGAGCACAACTGCGCAACAAAACAAACAGCAGCAACAAAAGGAGTAGCAGTAACAAGAGCCACCACCACCACGAACGCTTGCTTGTTGGCGCAGCCGCAGTCTCCGTCACACCCGAGGTATTGCGCAGCCCGCCAAACGGATCCGAGGGTAGCAAGGCACCTAATGTATTGAAGCCCCAGAATGTGATGACCGGCTTGCCATTCACAAGAAAAATAAAATTGGGGTCCGGAAAATAAAACGCCTTGGTGATGAGCCGCAGGGCCGTATTCTTTTCCCGCTCGGTTTGTGTGTTGCGTCCTGTCGTATCACGCATCGCTTGTGCGGCAGCCTCTAGCTTGCCTTGGGCGGCGTCCAGCGCAGCCAGCGCATCTTCACGCTCTTGCACACTCGCAGTGGACCAAGGTACGACATCGCCTGCATGAGGTGCGTACCAATCGATCACACTGCCATGCTGATTTGGCTGCGGAATAGCCAAACAATCAGCCACTTCGGCGCCAGCCTTTAGACGTATCGCTTCGCGCAACTGAAACGCAACCGAGTACACAGGCTGACCGCCTTCACCGATCGCTTTGTAGTGTTGTGGATTGCCACTCACGAGCAAACTACCAGCCATCCAATCTAATCCTTAATTTTTGCACACGGCGCTCAGTAGAAACTGCGCCCACAATGGTGTGGGATCACTGAGGATTCAGTGCTAACTATTTGTTTTAGAATCGGAAATCATTTTACACGCACAGGTACATTTACTCTACAGGTGCCTGTGCTTTTAATTGACAAGGATAGAAGTGCTTCTCGAACTGAGTTTGCGACAAAAACTAAGCTTAACTTTTATCTTGCATTGCACAACCATTGGGCTTTACCGTTAGCACTTCGTCAACTCGCTGACCCTAAAATCTTCCCATGAAAGCGTACTCAAATCAGTACCCCCGTGACCTCATTGGCTATGGTGCCGAGCCTCCGCAGGCGAACTGGCCAGGCCGCGCAAAGATCGCAGTTCAGTTTGTACTGAACTACGAGGAAGGCGCCGAGAACTCGGTTCTTGATGGGGATCCTGGTTCGGAGCGTTTTTTGTCAGAAATCGTGGGTGCCGAAAGCTACCCGGCAAGACATATGAGCATGGAGTCCATTTATGAATATGGCTCTCGCGCAGGGGTCTGGCGGATACTGCGCGAATTCGAGCGTCGTAAGTTGCCGTTAACCGTCTTTGGTGTGGCGCTTGCATTGAAGCGGCATCCCGAACTCACTGCCGCCCTGCTACAACAAGATCACGAAATTGCCTCGCACGGATTGCGCTGGTTGCACTATCAAGGGATGGACGAGGTAACGGAACGCGCCCATATGGCTGCTGCGACCACCATGCTCAAAGACTTAACGCAGGGCAAATGGCCGCTTGGGTGGTACACCGGGCGAGACAGTCCAAATACGCGCAGACTCGTTGCGGATCATGGTGGCTTTGAATACGACAGTGACAACTATGGCGACGACTTGCCCTTCTGGACCGATGTCACGAAAACAGACGGCAGTAAGGTGCCGCAGTTAATCGTGCCCTACACCCTAGACGCCAACGATATGCGCTTTGCGACACCTCAGGGATTCAACACCGGTCAGCACTTCTTTGAGTACCTGCGCGATAGCTTTGATGTCCTCTATGCCGAGGGCGAAGAGCACCCCAAAATGCTTTCGATCGGCATGCACTGCCGGCTGTTAGGTCGTCCTGGCCGTATGGCGGGCCTCATTCGGTTTCTGGATTATCTCGATAAGCACGACAGAGTGTGGGTGTGTCGAAGAATCGATATCGCCCGCCACTGGAAAGCGGCACATCCGTACCCAGGGAAGTGATGTTCGTGCTCTACAATGATTGATTACTAGAAGAATCGCGGCACGCATGAATAATCGTCAAGCCCTACCTGCCCTAACGCTTGGAGCGCTAGGTGTCGTATTCGGCGACATCGGAACAAGTCCGCTTTACGCACTCAAAGAAATTTTTAATGGTCGACACCCCGTGCCGGTCACGCCAGACAATGTGATGGGTATGCTATCCATTGTGTTTTGGTCGATTATGTTGGTTGTGTCTTTCCAATATGTAACGGTCATCATGCGCGCTGACAACAAAGGAGAAGGCGGGTCACTTTCTCTTCTTGCGATGATGACGGAGCGCACGAAAGCTTTAGGGTTGACTGCCATTGTGACGACGCTTGGCGTATTTGCTGCCGGTCTGTTTTTTGGTGACAGCATGATCACACCTGCAATCTCGGTTCTGTCCGCGGTTGAAGGCCTCGAAATCGTTACGCCGAGGCTCACCCCTTTCGTCATGCCAATCGCTGTCGTCATTTTGACTGGACTGTTTCTGATTCAAAAACATGGAACGTCTTTTATCGGAATGTTTTTCGGACCGATTATGGTGCTGTGGTTTTCGGTGCTGGGTCTGCTTGGCATCGTGCATATTGCCCATGATCCACAAATTTTGTTCGCGTTGAATCCTTATTACGCCTTTAAGTTTGCGATCGCCTACCCGGTGTTAACCTTTTTTGCTTTATCTGCTGTTGTGCTAACTGTCACGGGTGGAGAGGCGCTCTATACAGACATGGGACACTTTGGCCGTCGCCCCATTCGTTGGGCTTGGTTTGGGTTTGTACTTCCAGCGCTGGTGCTGAACTACTTTGGACAAGGAGCTTTGCTGCTTGCAGATCAAAGCGCCATCGACAATCCGTTCTATAAAATGTCCCCTGACTGGGCTTTAATACCCATGGTGATCCTGTCGACATTGGCAGCAGTTATTGCCTCGCAAGCTGTGATCTCGGGCGCATTTTCAATCTCTCGCCAAGCGATACAGATGGGTCTGTTACCCCGTATGTTAATCGTGCACACCTCGGGCGAGGAAAAAGGACAAATTTATGTGCCTTTTACAAACTGGATGCTATTTTTCTGCGTGATTGCGCTCGTCCTTGGGTTTAAAACTTCATCAAACCTTGCAGCTGTTTATGGCATTGCAGTGACTGGGACGATGCTAATTGACACTATTTTGATCGTATTTGTGATGAGACTGATCTGGGATTGGTCGTGGTTGAAGACGTCAATTGTTGGCGGCTTTCTGCTCATCATCGATTCTGCGTTTTTTTTCGCCAATGCAATCAAGATTCCAGAGGGTGGCTGGTTCCCCATCGGTATTGGCCTGATCACTTTTGTCGTACTCACAACGTGGCTTAGAGGGCGTAAAGTGCTCGGCGCTGAAGTTGCCAAGCAAAGTATGCCGATGGATTTGTTCATTCAGGCGATCGATGATGTCCATCGCGTGCGCGGTACCGCCATATTTATGACGAGCTCTCCTAGTGGAGTACCCACCGCCCTTCTCCACAACCTAAAACATAATCAGATTTTGCATGAACGGGTTGTGCTCATGACTGTGCATACCGCTGACACGCCTTTTGTGAAAGCTGATCAACGTCTGACCTACGAAGACTTGGGTAAGGGCTTCAGCCGAATCGTTGTGCGTTACGGCTTCATGGAAAATCCAGATGTTCCCAAAGCACTCACGCTTTGTGAGAAATTCGGTCAAACCTTTGACATGATGTCGACCACATTCTATCTATCACGTGAGACGGTTGTCCCATCTGGCAAGCGCAGTGTCTGGGCGATGCGTGCGCAGCTCTTCAGGATCATGTCTAAGAACGCGACGAGTGCGACCGACTTTTTTAAAATCCCTGCTAACCGCGTCGTTGAGCTCGGTACACAACTTGTAATTTAAACACCATGTCAAAGATCGAGCTTGAATTTCGTAGTGACAATTGCGGACGCGCCGCACCTGAAATCGTTGATGCGGTTGTCAAGAGCAATCAAAGCACCGCACTCGGGTATGGGGCCGATGAGCAAACGAGTGCACTGCAGGCGCAGATGAGTGCGTTATTTGAGCGCCCTGTGCGTGTGTTCCCCATACCAACTGGGACTGGCGCAAACGCCTTAGCACTGGCGGCGACCACCACGCCTTTCTCCGCGGTCTATTGCAGCCCCGAGTCGCACATCAACACGTCAGAATGTAACGCGGCAGGTTTCTTTGGTTCAGGCTTAAAAGTCACCTCTCTGTCGGGGCAATTCGGCAAGCTTGATCCGTTCGCACTGGATCGAGCGGCTGCAACAGCTGGTCGAGGTCAGGCGCACAAGAGTCAGCCTGCTGCGGTCAATCTTGTTCAAGCAACGGATCTTGGCGCTGTGTATCAATGCCATGAGGTTGCTCAACTTGGCGACGTTGCGAAGCGCCACGGGCTGGTCATGCATATGGATGGCGCACGCTTTGCTAACGCAGTGGCACACTTGGGTTGCACACCCGCCGAACTCACATGGAAGGCGGGTGTTGATATCCTGTCATTCGGTGTCACAAAAAACGGCGGTCTCTTAACCGATGCAATCGTTGTGTTCAATGACGAGATTGCAAACAATATCGGCTTTCACCTCAGGCGTGCTGGC
>CAIUZV010000020.1 GCA_903903735.1 uncultured beta proteobacterium
ATGTCACGCCGCTATGGCATGTGACAACAAAGGCACCAGGAGATTCGGTGGACGCTTGGTAAATCGGAAATCCATCTGGACTCATGACGCGCAAGGCGCCCCAGGTGCGAACAATATTCACATGTTCAAGCAACGGAAATGCCAGTTGCGCACGCAACGCAATACGAGCAAGCTGCGGGAGTGTGGTGCTGTCATCGAGGCCGACGTCCTCTTGGGAGTCCCCTATTTGCAAAACACCCTCATTCGTTTGTCGGACGTGCAACGTCGGATATTTTAAAAAGGGCTTCACCCGCTCAGTCACCAGAATTTGACCTCGGTTGGGTGCGACGGGCGCGCGTAAACCAACGAGCGGCGCCAGATCACGATTACCCAAGCCCGCGGCGAGCACTACGCGCTTTGTCCCAAACACCTCTCGATTCGTCTGTATCTTGAAGCCACCACCCGCCAGCGTCTCCATCGCACTGACACGCACGCCAGAAATTAATACGCCGCCAGCGCTCTCAAAACCCTTCACCAGCGCGTGTAATAAACGCAACGGACTGGCATGACCATCTAGCGGGCAGTAGACAGCACCCGCGACGGCGGGACCTGTCTCGGGAATCATCTCCTTGAGCTGCCGTGCATCCAACACTTCAAAGGGATAGGCTCCGTTCAATTTTTCGCGTAATGCAGTCAGGCGCGTCACACGATCGGCCAGTTCCTTATCATTCAAGCTGATTGCAATTCCGCCGGGCTGCGCTAGATCGGGATACACACCGGTTCGCGCGAGCAGTTCATCAGCGAAAGCTGGCCAAGCCGTCGCGGAACCGATGGTCCACCGCGAATAATCAGGATTTTCCAAACCCTTACCTTGCACCCACACAAGTCCAAAGTTTCCGCGCGCGGCGCGATACGCATCGTCGCCTTCGTCAAGCAAGGCAACGCGTTCACCCTGCTTCGCTAGCCCATAGGCAACCGCCATCCCCACCATGCCGCCACCAATTACAAGGGCGTCCCAATCTGTTGTGCTGCTCATGTTTTTCCTAAAAGAACTTTATCAAGCCCGTAGAAACGATCGAGCGCCACCATCAAGACCAGCGTCAATACAATCAAAACAGTCGAAACCGACGCAAGCAAGGGATCGATCGTATGTGCGATATGGTTGTACATTTTTACGGGTAGCGTTTCCGTGGAAGCGGACGCTACAAAGATTGACATGGTGAGTTCATCAAAACTATTGATAAACGCGATGAGCCAGCCACCGGCAACACCCGGAAAAATGAGCGGTAACTCAATCTTGCGAAACACCGTCCAACCGGATGCCCCAAGAGATTCAGCAGCTTGGCTCACGCTTCGATCAAAGCCCGTCGCTGCCGCAACCACCAGACGCAACACATAGGGCAATACGATCACCGTATGGGCTAACGTTAAGCCCCAGCCCGTGCTGGCACCACCAATCTGCGTCAAAAATCGCAATAAGGCGATACCCAGAACAACGTGCGGCACCATCAGCGGTGACAACAACAAACCCAG
>CAIUZV010000021.1 GCA_903903735.1 uncultured beta proteobacterium
CTTGTACGTGCCGGCGAATGTATTGCCCATCATGAGCATCGACGCCATCACCGGAGCCTCGGCGCATACGATTATGGGCGGAGTGATCGAGTTGGTGGGGATGGGCTCCTGGGATATTGCGCTCGTGGTGTTCATCGCTAGCGTGGTGGTGCCATCATTTAAGTTGAGTTGTTTGGCCTGCCTCGTTTGGATGGCGCAACAAAAAAATGGGAGTGCGTTGCGTCGGCGCACGCATCTCTATGCAATGGTTGAATTTATTGGACAATGGTCCATGTTGGACGTGTTTGTTGTTATTCTTCTGTCCGCAATGGGACGTTTCGGTGCGTTATTGACTATTCAGCCAGGCGCTGGGGCGGTTGCCTTTGGCGCTGTGGTTGTATTGACGATGCTTGCAGCGATGAGTTTTGATCCCCGATTAGCCTGGCGACGGGCTGGCTATCGCAAGCATTTATCCGTTCAAACCTGAAGGAGTCCGGCATGCCGGAGCAGTCGAATTCTGTGTCAGCAAAGCCCTTGCCGCGCGTCGGTCACCGACCAAAGCGCAATCTTGCATGGGTGTGGTTGATTCCTATCGTTGCCGCACTGGTAGGCGCCTCCATTATCTGGAGCACACTCTCTAAGCAAGGTCCACGCATCACGATCACATTTCAAAGTGCAGATGGTCTTGAGGTGGGTAAAACTCAAATACGCTATCGCAGTGTCGTCATTGGCACGGTGAAGGAGATCCGGCTGAGTGCGAAGCGAGATCGTGTCCTGGTTGACGCCGAGTTGACCAACGACGCAGCAACCTTTGCGCGTGAAGGCACTTCGTTCTGGGTGGTCAAGCCACGTATTGGGTTGGGTGGGGTTTCAGGACTATCGACGCTGATCTCAGGAGCCTATATCGAGGCGGACACTGGGAAATCCCCCGATACAAAGCCTGCTAAGAAAAGTTTCTTGGGCCTTGAACAACCTCCGCCGATTTCCAGTGATAGGCCAGGCAAGCGCTTTGTGTTACGTGCGCCGGATCTCGGGTCTTTGAGTCCAGGCTCACCAATTTTTTATCGACGTATTCAGGTGGGGCTCGTGACAGGTTACGCCCTAGCCCAAGCGGGCTCGGGAGTTGATCTGGAGGTGTTTGTCGATGCACCTTATGACAGCTATGTTGATGCAAGCACTCGGTTCTGGGACGAGAGTGGTTTTGACATCACGTTGTCAACCGACGGGATGCAGATTAATACGCAGTCGCTTGTGTCGATTATCGCGGGAGGCTTGTCTTTTTCCTCCTTCGGCAAAGCGCGCGCGCTTCAAGATGATAAGCATGTCTTCAAACTTTATGATTCGCGTCGTTCGGCCGAGATGGTACCGGAGGGAGTGGCCATCCCGATTTTGATGCGCTTTGATCAGCCTTCACGTGGGCTAAAAGTTGGTGCGCCGGTTGATTTTCATGGTGTACACGTTGGTGTCATCGATTCGGTCGCGTTGGATTTAGACATCACGACGCGACAGTTTTTTACTTCAGTAGAGGCGACCTTGTATCCTGAGCGATTGGGTAAGGTGTATACCGAGATGAGCCTAAAGAACAGTACACCTCAGGATCTTGCAGAGTCTTTAAGCTCTCTGGTGGATAGGGGGTTGCGGGCGCAATTACGCACTTCAAATATTCTGACCGGTCAGTTGTATGTCACGTTAGCGAATTTCCCACAGGCGGAGCGTGGCGAAACACCTGTGGCCGAGGTCCCGTTTAAGATGCCGACCTTTGCCTCCGACGATTTAGATAAGTTGCAACAGCAGGTGACGAGTATTGTTGCCAAGCTCGATAAGATTCCTTTTGAATCAATTGGCAATGAGCTGGATACGATGATTAAACAAATTAGGCTTCTTAGCGTTAATTTGGATAAGAGTGTGACCCCTAAATTGGCCAGTACGCTCATTGAGATTGAGCGTGCCACCAAGAATCTCAACAGCCTCATTGCACCGGGCAGCCCGGTCGTGACCAGTACCGAAACCATGCTTGAGGACCTCAAGCGCAGCCTAAAGTCGCTGACAAACTTGACCGAGTCCTTGAGTGCCAATCCGGACTCGCTGATTAGGGGACGCAGTTCTCAGCCGTACTCAAGGGACACACTAGGAGCGCCAGCAAAATGATGCGAGCATGGATTGTGATGGGTTGTGCCCTGTTAGCCGGGTGTGCGAGTACGCCTCCCCATTACTACACGTTGAGCAGTCCACAAGCGGCGCACGCGCTAGCGGATGCGCCAGGCGTTGCGCCGTATGCCTTAAATGCGGTGACTGTGCCAGCGCAGGTTGACCGTAATGCAATCGTGGTGCAACAACAAGCAGGGCATTTACTGCTCTTAAGTGACGATCTTTGGTCCGCACCGTTAGGAGCACAGTTGCAGACTGCGTTATCACAAGGCCTGGAGGCGCGTTTGGGTAGGCCTCCCGTGCAGAATCTCGCGGTTGGTACACGCGATAGTAAAGTGACGCAGATTTTTGTGGATGTGCAGCGGTTCGATATGGTGCCAGGGCAACATGTGGCACTGAGTGCCGCCTGGCGTGTGCAGTTTCCGGGCGGGAAACCCACGTTCACATGCTTCACTCGCTTGACGCAGCCTGTGGAGATTGGTGTGACGGCACTCGTGGTCGGTCAGCAGCGCAATGTACAAGAACTTTCTCAGCAAATTGCACAGATGCTGATGCGCCGCGCAACCCCCCAGGGCGCCAGCTGCCAATAGGGCAACGGACACAGACCTCTTGTTGGCTGCTCAGGCCTTACCTGTGCTGCCAAAGCCGCCCGTGCCGCGGTTCGATTGCTCGAACTCGTCCACTACATTGAACTGAACTTGCGCAATGGGTAGGACAACAAGCTGGGCGAGGCGTTCCATGGGTTGAAGTGTGTAGGCAACTTGGCTGCGGTTCCATGCCGAGACCATCAAGGGACCTTGATAGTCTGAATCGATGAGCCCGACGAGATTACCTAAGACGATGCCGTGTTTGTGCCCTAGTCCAGAGCGCGGCAAGATGACGGCTGCGTAGCCTGGGTCAGCAACGTGTATGGCCAAGCCGGTGGGGACTAAGTGTGTTGCGCCTGGCTCAATTGTCAGTGCTTGGTCAAGGCAGGCTCTGAGGTCAAGACCGGCCGAACCTGGTGTTGCGTAGTTGGGAAGTTGATCACGCATGCGCGGATCGAGAATTTTGACATCAATAGGTTTCATAAGAGGTCTAACGCATTGGACGATGGGATATTTTTCGACGCGCTTGGACCGCACGTTTTTGTTTGATCACGACCCAAATCACCGTTGCAATAATACACAGGGCGATTGCCGAGTAGATGGTCGAGTGTTGCGCATGTTTGGCGGCATCCATACTGATCGCAGCTAGGTAGCCAGGGGCGAGTAGCGCAGGCATCCAAGCCGCTGCAGAGAGAATATTCGCTAATTGGAAACGTGCCTGCGGCATCCCCATGGCGCCTGCAACAGTGGGGATGAGGCTGCGCACGGGACCAAGAAACCGTCCGATCAGCACTGCCAAAAAACCATAGCGGTAGAAAAACAGGCGTGCGCGCGCGACGTGTTTACGGTGGCTCTTCAAATAACGCCAACGAAGCACTTTAGGGCCTACCCAGCAGCCTAACCAATACGACAGTGCATCGCCTATTACGGCACCCAAAAATCCCCAGCAAACGACTTCAGCCCAGGGAAGAGAGCCGTTACCGACGAGACCACCCACGACAAATAGAAGGACGGTCGCTGGAAGCAAAATTCCAATCAGAAATAGCGATTCACCTAACGCCATCAGAAATACCACCAGCCCAGCCCATTCCTGGTGGCGTTCAATAAACTGGATACTTTGATCGATCAAACCTTGCATAGAGCCCTTGCGTTGTAGGGAGTGCTAGCGAGTGACAGCAGGCATGCGCGTTGCGATCGCCTCAATCAGCTGTCGTGCGACATCTTGTTTCGAGCTTGTCGCAAGGCGATGTTCGCCAGCATCATCAAAAATAGAAACTGTTGTGTGATCAGCATCCATGACATGTTGTGCCAAGTTGCCCACGAGCATTGCGATGCCTTTGCGTTTGCGTTTTTCTTCCGCGTATTGCGCGAGATTTTCGGTCTCGGCTGCAAAGCCCACACACCAAGGGCCGTTGGGCAGAGCGGCAACCGTCGCGAGAATATCGGGATTCGGTGCAAATTCGATGTTTGGTGCACCCTTGCCGTCTTTCTTTAGTTTTTCGCTCGAGGCATTCGCCACGCGCCAGTCCGCCACAGCCGCGACGGAAATGAACAAGTCTTGTTCTGCGACATGGGCCATGACGGCATCGTGCATTTGCTGCGCTGAGTCGACAACGGTGCGAGTGACGCCATAAGGTTGTTCTAGTGCGGTGGGCCCCGAGATTAAAGTGACTTGCGCACCGGCTTCCCACGCAGCACGGGCAAGTGCGTAACCTGTTTTTCCCGACGAACGATTGGTAATCACACGCACAGGGTCGATGGCTTCAATGGTTGGGCCAGCAGTAATCAGTACACGCTTGCCTTTCAGAGGTTTGGGCTGAAAAAACGCAATGAGC
>CAIUZV010000022.1 GCA_903903735.1 uncultured beta proteobacterium
CGAAATCAATGACCAGGTTGTAGATGTCGCGCGCAGCGAATTTACATACCTCAGCGACAGCCCTGCCAAAATGGTATCTGTTCTTGGTGATGGTCGTTTGATGTTAGAGCGCGAATCGCCCCAGAATTTTGACTTGCTCGCTATGGACGCGTTTTCTGGTGACTCGATCCCAACACATCTGCTTACGCTCGAGGCCATGAAGATCTATTTCGGTCACATGAAAGCGGACGGGATTCTAGCGGTGCACATCACCAACCAGTACCTGGATCTGCAGCCGGTCATGGCTGCTATCGGGCAACATTACGGCAAAGTCGCGCTGTTGTATAACCTGGCGCGCAATCCGGCCGAACCTTTTTGCCGTCACACAATTTGGGTGTTGCTGATGTCACCCGAGCGTGCAGCAAATCTGCCGAAGGAACTGCAAGGTGGCGTGAAACTGGAACCGCGACCAGGCTTTAAGGCGTGGACGGATGGGTTTTCAAACTTACTTGATATTCTTAAATAGCGTTGTGTTACTGCTTCGCTAATTTTTGCAATATTGCTTGGTTTAGTCGCGCGACGTTACCGGTCACCGCACCACTCTTGGCCACATCCAGAGGCTTGGAACCTACCTGCAGTTTTGCTTGCGGGCTATTTCCAATGGTCAATGTGGCGACCCGATCTAACTCGACATCAATTGACTGGCCAGCCTGAAAGATACGCTCATTACGACGACCATCTGTCGTGATGAGCGAGGCCCAGCACTCGCCGATAAATACAATCCGCAGCGTTGTACTCTTCAAATTTTCAAATCTATCTGAGGTAGTGCCTGTTACAGGCTTGTCGGGAGCAACGGACGCCGGGACAACGGGCGTGGGGGCCGGCGTGGGGGCTTGATTGGAGGCTGGAACTAGGGCTGGGCTCGCCGCTGTTGCGGAGGGTTCAGGCACCTTACCGTCTGCACCAGTTGATGTCGCAACAACGGCAGCTGCCTGTGCAGCTTGAGCGCTCGGCGACGCGGCTGACGACACGGCATCTTGTGATGCTGAGCCCGCCGTCGCCACGGTCTTATCCGCATCGGATACCAACGCCTGCTCCGCCTCAGAATTCTCGGAACCACTCAGCCATCCACCGCCCACGATAAGCGCAAGCACGACAATCCCAAAGATCGCAGCAACAGAGCCTGCCCCAATAAAGATACGCTGCTTTTGTGTCTTCGCATCCACCGGCGCAGGCCCATGCCCAGCCTTATACAAGCGCGCAACACCTGAGGCTGATGACGAAACGGCTTGCAAGCTGGCGGTCTCGAGTTGCTGCAGCTTGTCATTGATAATCAAGTCACGGCTGAGGCCAAGATAGAACAAGTAGCCTTTGAGCGCATGCACATAACGGCGCTCATGATGAAAGGAGTCCATCGTGCCCGCTTCAAGGTTGAGCACTTGACTCGGAGAGAGTATCAAGCGCTTGGCCACATCTCCGATCTCTTTTTGCTGCGCTAGTCGCGCATGACGCAAAAGCATCCCCAGCTCGACGCGCATTGAAGCGCCGAGATCGAGTGCATCCGTGTTTTGGTCGACTGTATTCACGTGGCTTACCTAAAATCAGATTCCCATCATAATTCAAATTAAAGCATTTTTAGGTCGCGGGCAACTAGCTTGGAGATGTAGCCTGTTGGGCTGTCCATTTCATGCAAGACCGAATAATGGTTTAAACCGGGCAGTTCATGCAGCCCGACTCGACAACCCATCGACTTTAAGTGCGCCGCCATCCGAGTTGACTCACCAATCCAGTCGCGAGGCTCCGCGCCACCCACCACGACTTCATAATCGACGTTCGCTGCGAAGGGATGTCGAACAGGACTCAAGGCAAGTACGTCGGCAGGCTTTAAATGGACCTCATCGTTCACGCTAATTTCCAGTACGGGCTCGACATCGAACACGCCACTAATTAGGTAGGCCTTTTTGATCGCGTGTTGCTTGAGCTGAAAATCCGCACCTGTCTGCGCGAGGGTCGCAGCAATAATGTGCGCACCAGCCGAGTGACCCGACACCAATATCTTATTGCCATCTACACCCCAAGCGGCCGCCTGCTGCGCCACCCACTGCAGCCCACGACGTGTTTGGTCAACAATCTGGGCAACCGTCACCGCGGGGCAAAGGTCGTAATTCATGACAACAACCGAGCAACCCAAGGGCAATACGCCGTTCACGACAAAGGAATAGTCCTTTTTATCGCGAGCCCGCCAATAGCCCCCATGAAAGAAAATCATGACAGGTGCATTAGGCTGGCCGCAGTGAAAAAAATCAGCCGTCTCAAGTGGGCCTGTTCCATAGCGCAAGTCATACACCCCCTCGAACCGCTCGCGCGCTGCTTGACTCGACCGAGTACCAAGCTCCGTGTAAGCAGCCAATTGCTCAGGTGTAATGGTTGTGCGTGGGTTGTATTGTTTTTCTACTGCTTCATTCATGGAGCTATCTCTCGTCAATGATGATCAATTATCTTGATGTGCGATTATGGACTAATCGTCCAGCCGCCGCCAAGCGCCTTGAATAAATCGACTCCAGCCTGCAGTCGTAACGAGCGGTTAATGACAAACGCCAAGTTCGCTTCGTTCGCAGCGCGCTGCGCCTCCAAGACATTGAGGTAGTCTACATAACCCGCCTCATAGCGTAGTGCAGCCAACTCTTGGGCCTTCGTCGCAGCCTGTACTTGTTGGATTAAAAACTGCTCGGTTTCGAGCGTTTGGCTGACCGACACCAGGGCATCACTGACCTCACCAAAGGCCACCCGAATGCTCTTGACATAGTTTCCCAACACTTCTTGTTGCTGAGCGTTTGCAAAATCAAGTCTGGCCTGCAAGGCACCGCCAGTAAAAATAGGCTGCAACAGGCCAATACTCGCTGACCACACGGCACTGCGTCCCGATAAAAATGCGCTGAAATCAACACTTTGCGCGCCAAACACGCCAGTCAAAGAGAGCGTTGGGAAGAAATTCGCTGTTGCCACACCGATCCGTGCATTGGCCGCCTTCAGTTCTTGTTCAACGCGGTTAATGTCAGGACGGCTTTCAAGGATTGTCGATGGCAAACCGGTTGGGGGAACAGGCGGAGTCGGCAACGACCTTAAATCCAAAGGCTCAAGCTTGAGATCTAATCTTCCGGTCAATACACCCAATTGGTTTTGCGCAACCGCACGCTGACGCTTAAGTTCGGATAAGGTTGCCTGCGAGGCCGATCGCGCAGCAAGAGCCTGGTTCACATCAATCGGCGACACCAGCCCTCCGGCTAACTTCGCACGAGCCACACGTAATGTATCTTCTCGTGTCTTCACCGAGTGACTCAGCACAATAATTTGCGCATCAAGGGAGCGCAGGCGCATATAGGTATTGCTCACCAGCGCTGAGACGGTCAGCGCGATACTGTCGCGATCATAGGCACTTGCTGTCGCAAGTGAACTCGCCGACTCGATGTTACGTCTTACCCTGCCCCACACATCCAGTTCATAAGAGGTCACCAACCCAAGTTGTGAGGTATTCGTTTGCAATCCGATGCCAGAGGGGTTAACCGATGTTCCCGTCGACGCTCGCGTGCCAGAACCCGTCATATTCAAGCTAGGATACTGTGCAGCCCCCGCTTGGCGCGCTAAGGCTTCAGCTTGAGCCAAGCGACCCAACGCAATTTGAAGATCCGCGTTTTCCGCGCGCGCCCTGTCGACCAGCTGATTCAAGGTCTGGTCCCCAAACTGGGTCCACCAGTCCTGTTTAACCGTCACACTCGCCATCGCAGTTGACGATAAGACGGGCGTGACAACATCACTGGTATTAAACCCTTTGGGTAACTCAATGTCTGGGCGCTTATAGTCAGGTCCCAGCAAGCAACCGCTCAAGCCAAGCAGCATCAGCGCACCGCTCAGCGCACGTGTCGGGCTCATGGCTTATTTCCTGCGTCAACATCAGATAACGCGGTGCTGCGCTCAGCTGGCTGGACCTCTGCAGTCTTTTGCTTGCGCGACAACCATGTGTAAAACATCGGCACAAATATCGTCGCAATGAAGGTCGACACCAGCATCCCACCAAATACGCCCGTACCCATTGATTTGCGAGCGGCCGCACCGGCACCACTTGAAATCACCAAGGGGAAAACACCCAAAATAAAAGCCAACGACGTCATCACAATGGGTCGAAACCGCTGCTTGGCGGCAAGCATGGCGGCATCAATGCTATTGAGACCTTGCTCACGTTTCTGCGCTGCAAACTCCACAATCAAAATCGCATTCTTGGCAGACAAGCCCACCAGCACAATCAAACCAATTTGAAAATAAATATCATTAGGCATCGAGCGCACCATCACAGCAAGCAGCGCGCCAAACACAGCAAACGGTACTGCCAACAGAACGGCAATCGGCAAAGACCACCGTTCGTACTGGGCAGCCAAAATCAAGAACACCATAATGATGCCAAAGGCGAACGCTAGTCCAGACGCGGTGCCGGTGCGGATCTGCTGATACGCTTGCCCCGCCCACGCTAACTCGTAGCCGCTAGGCAAAGTTGCCTCTGCTACGCCCTGCACCACCTTGATTGCTTCGCCAGAGCTCACTCCAGGCATCGCGCTGCCAAGAACCTTCGCGGCGAGAAAACCATTGAAACGCTCGAGTTGCTCCGGACCGACAAGGGTCGATACCGTGATCAAGGCCGAGATCGGTACCATGCTGCCATTGTCGGCACGCACATAGAGCTGGCCCAAATCAGTCGGCGTTGCACGGTACTGCGAATCCGCCTGCATCTGCACGCGATACGTGCGTCCATTCAAGTTGAAATCGTTCACATAGAGTGAACCCATCAGCGCCTGCAAACTAAAATACACATCAGACACTGGGATGCCCAACGAAAGTGCTTTTGCCTCATCTACCTCAACATAGAGCTGAGGGGAAGTTGGCCTAAAAAAGGTATTGATCCCGGTTAATGTTGGTTGCTTCTTCAGCTCTTCGATAAAGTTATTGGTGACGACAGCCAAGTTACTCACAGAGGGCTCGCCTTTTGACTGCACATAAAATTCAAAGCCCCCGGCCGAGCCCAACCCACGAATCGGTGGAGGGTTAAACACCAATGCCATGCCATCGGGCAGTGTCATGCCTAGCCCCGTAAACTTCTTCGCTAGCTGATCTGAAGACGACTCGCGCTGGTCCCAATCTTTAAGTGGAATAAAAACCGTGCCCGCATTGGTTCGACGTCCGCCCCCAATAATGTCGTTACCCGCAATCACAAACACACGCGCAACACCGGGATCCTGAGCAATCTTTTTCTGAAAGGCATCGCCCGTCTCTTGTGTGCGCTGCAAACTGGCCCCATCAGGCAAGACCAGTGCACTAATGAGATAGCCCTGATCTTCTGGCGGAACAAATCCACCTGGCACCATCCGGAACATCACAAAACAACCAACGACGATCGCACCAAAAACAGACGCTCCAAATACGCGGTGATGCAACGTGTACTTAACGAGCCCGGTATACCCCTCTGTAAACGAAGCAAAGGCACGATTAAACCAACGAAACGCCTTAGGCTCATGATGCCCGGGCTTGAGCAACACGGCACAAAGCGCAGGCGTAAGCGTCAGCGCGACGACACCCGACAATACAACAGCCAAGGCCACGGTCACAGCAAACTGTTGGTATAACTTTCCCGCGATACCACCCAAGAAGGCAACCGGTATAAATACAGCCGATAACACCAGCACAATAGCGACCACCGCACCGGACACCTCTCGCATCGCTTCATAGGCGGCCTCTTTCGGTGACAACTGTCGCTCAGCCATCAAGCGTTCAACGTTTTCCAGCACCACGATCGCATCGTCGACCACAATACCGATCGACAACACCATCGCGAACAAGGTCAGCGTATTAATCGAAAAACCAAAGGCCCACAACCCCGCGAACGTACCGATCAGCGATACAGGTACTGCAATCAGCGGGATCAGCGTGGCGCGCCAGTTTTGTAAGAACATGAACACAACAATGGCGACTAATACCATCGCTTCGGCAAGCGTCTTCATCACCTCATTGATAGACGCCGTGACAAATTTTGTCGTATCAAAGGGAATCACGTATTCGATACCTGGAGGAAATTTCTTCTCAAGCTCTTGCATTTTCTTGCGCACACTATCGGCGACAGCGAGCGCATTCGCGCCCGACTGTAGATAGGTCGCCACTAATGCAACGGGTTTGCCGAGCAGCATGGTGTTCGCGTCATAGTCGGCTGCGCCGAGCTCCACGCGTGCAACATCTTTCAGACGCAAAACGCCACCGGCTCCCGTCGAGCGAATCACAATCTCGCCAAACTGCTCTGGCGTGAACAGGCGTCCCTTAGCCGTCACGGTGTAGACGAGCTGCTGGCCCTCCGGCGCAGGCTCTTGACCAATCTTTCCAGCAACGTTTTGTTTGTTTTGCGCCGCGATCGCTGCCGCGACATCCGGGGCCGTCAACCCGAGTTGTGCCATACGATCGGGTTTGAGCCAAACCCGCATTGCATAATCCTTGGCTCCCAAGACAGCCGCATCCCCCACTCCTGGCAGGCGCTTTAACTCATCCAGCACATTAACTAGCGCATAGTTAGACAGATACAAATTAGAGTATTCGTCTGAGGGCGAGGTAATGGCAGCAACCATCAGAATGTCGTTAGAACGCTTCTGCGCGGTGACACCAAATTGCCGCACAACATCCGGTAGTCGAGGCTCTGCAATCTTGACTCGATTATTCACGTTGACCGTCGCCGTATCAACGTTGGTGCCCACTTCAAACGTTGCCGTGATCACTAATGTGCCGCTGGACTGCGCAACGGAACTAAAAAATAGAAGGTTCTCTACTCCGGACAGCTGTTCTTCGATAGGACCCGCCACAGTGCGTGTGAGGGTCTCTGTTGAAGCGCCTGGATAGTTCGCCGTAATAATCACGGTCGGTGGTGCAATCTGCGGATACTGAGCAATGGGTAGCCCACGCGCAGCCATCAAACCGGCGATGACGATCGTGATGGAAATAACGGCCGAGAAAATCGGCCGTCCAATAAAGAAACTCGAGAAACTCATCGAGTTTCCTTAGGCGCTTGAGACTGGACCTCAAGTGGAACCAGCTTAGGGCTTACTTGCGCACCTGGACGAATCTTAATGATTTGATCGACTACCACCCGATCACCTGCCTTCAATCCAGATAAGACCACCCAATTCTGTCCGGACCATTTACCCACCTTCAGAGGGGTTGGGATGACTTTATTGTCGCTGCCGACTGTCCAAACCATATACCCACGATCATTTTGGATCACTGCGCGTTGCGGCACAAGAAACACGTTATCCAAGCTACCCGTCGTGATTCTTACCCGAAGAAACTGTCCTGGCAAAATTGCACGTTGCGGATTAGGGAATTCGGCTCTTAGCTGTTGCGTTCCCAACTTAGGATCAATAAACACAGAACGGAAATTCAACCGACCTTGCTGATCATAGATCTGGCCGTTGCCTAACAACAATTGAACCGGCGCATCAATTGGCGCATCTAAACGTCCTGCGGGGAGCTGAGCCGCATCAGCGCTCGACAAACCGAACCGCACCCAGATCGGATCAACCTGATAGATTGAAGTGAGCCAACCCGCATCGCCGGTGCTGGTGATGAGATGGCCTTCAGAGCGTAACGCTCGCCCAGAGATTCCATCAACGGGAGCCGTCACTGTTGTCCACTCAAGATTTAACTTGGCCGTCTTTAACGTCGCCTGCGCAATCTCATTGACTGAGGTCGCATCATCATATTCTTTGCGGCTAACCGCCTGTTGGCTGAACAGTTTTTTAAGCCGCGCCGCTTCACGCTCGGTTTGTTTGGCGCGGGCTTGCGCTTCGTCTAACGCATTTTGAAACGGAACCGGGTCAATCTGAAAGAGCGGTTGACCCCGTTGAACAGGGGCGCCCTCAACAAAGAGCCGCTTAAGCAAAATTCCATTTACACGCGCTCGCACTTCAGTTTCTTTCGCACCCTCTGCTTGCCCGGTCACCTCTAAGGTACTCGGCACAGAGGTGGGGCGCACTTCAATAACAGAAACAGGTATCGGCCCTCCCGGTGCGCCTTGAGAAAAGGCCGCTGGCGCAACAGCCAAGAAGCAGGCCAGAGCAAGTAGCTTTCTAAAACAACTCTTCACCAACAATCTGTGTAAAACGATTGTTTCACTCGCTACTGCTTTGATCATAAAAAATCCCAGCTTATATGCTTGACCCCCTCATTTTATACGGGTAAACCTCAGTGCGCCCCGCAGAGCGAGCCTTACTTCAGATTTCGGCAAATTTCCTGCGTGACCTCCGAACACGAGGCCAAGCCACCCAGGTCCCTAGGAATTGCTTTACCTTGCGCCAAGGTAAGTTCTACCGCTCGATCCACCCGTTGGGCAGCGTCAAGCAAACGCTGGTCCGTGTGACGATCACCTAGCCAGCGCAGCATAAAGGATCCAGACAAGACCGTCGCTAAGGGACTTGCAATGTTTTGACCCGCAATATCGGGGGCCGAACCATGTGCGCCCTGGAACAAGCCATGTCGATCTCCGAGCTCGCCAGAGGGCGCAATCCCCATCCCACCGACGGTTGCGGCGCCCAAATCCGAAATGATGTCACCAAATAAATTTTCTGCCACGATCACATCGTAAAACTCGGGACGCTTGACCAAGTGCACGGTAATGGCATCCACATAGGCGTAATCAATCGCCACGTCGGGGTAGTCTTTGGCAACATCATCGCAGACAGACCGAAAAAAGGCATAGCTTCGCAAAATATTTGCCTTATCGCACACCGTCATTCGCCGCTTGCGATCAGATGGTGCGCCATTGCGTTTACGCGATAGTTCAAACGCAAAGCGGGCGATCCGCTCACAACCTTTTCGAGTGAGCACCAAGGTGTCTGTCGCAACTTCTCCACGCAGCAATACGCCCGCCCCGCGACTTGCATACAAACCTTCGGTGTTCTCCCGCACAATCACATAGTCAATATCGCCAGCCTCGCGATTTTTTAGAGGCGAAAAATCTCCCTGATATAAACGAATGGGGCGCACATTCGCATATAAATCGAGCTTGAAACGTAACTGCAAATGCAAATCGTTCCCCACCTCAGTTCCATCTGGGTAGGTCACGTTGGGCAGACCCGCTGCCCCATGCAGCATTGCATGTGCGGTTTTACATGCATCAAACGTATCGGGAGGAAGAACCTGTCCGGTCTTCACATAGTGCGAGGCCCCGCCGGGAAAGTCATCGAACGACATGACGCCCTCGCCCAGCGCCTCTTTCAATACCGTGACCGCGGCGCGGCATACCTCCGGACCAATCCCGTCGCCTTCGATCGTCGCGATTTGATATTTACCTTGCATGCCCACTCTCCTGAAAATTCTTGTTGCACCAATATGGTGAATCTTTAGCTAACTCACTGAGCAAACGTTGGCTTCAAAGCCTTACCCAGCAAGCATTTGCGCTAACATGGTGCGGAAATTTTACTTTTGGGTTCCAGCGATTGCCTATTTCTTTATTGGCTACAGCTTAGCCTACGCTTTGAAATCGGAAAACTCATGGCAATCAAGATTGATTATGTTTCAGATATCGCATGCCCCTGGTGTGCCGTCGGCCTTGGTGGTCTCGAGCAAGCAATCAATAAGATTGGGGACGCGTTCGAGGTCGAAGTGCACTTTCAACCCTTTGAATTGAATCCCGACATGCCTCCCGGGGGGCAAGATGTCTTTGAGCATCTGACCCAAAAATATGGCAAAACAGTTGAACAAGTACGCGCCACACAAAACGAAATTAAATCGCGTGCTGCAGCCGTGGGTTATCCCTTTCACCCTGAGGGTCGCAAACACGTCTACAACACCTTTAACGCGCACCGACTCTTGCATTGGGCCGGACTTGAATGCGGTGCCCAAGCGCAGCACCGACTTAAGCGTGAATTACTGGTGACGTATTTTCAGTTAGCCGTCGATCTTGACGAGCCACAAAACGTTCTCGATGCTGTTAACCGCGCTGGGCTAGATTCCAAACGAGCGGCCGACATCCTCGCCACAGATGAATTTTCTGCAGAAGTCCGTGCGCAACAAATGAAATACACCTCAATGGGTATCCACTCTGTGCCGTCCATCATCATTAACGACAAATACTTGCTGCAAGGCGCACAGCCCGCAGAGGCCTTCGAGGAGGCCCTTAGGCAAGTCGCGGCTGAAACTTAAAACAACTAGTCATGCGGCCGGTATTTCGGTACAACCTACAACAACTTACAAACACTTAAACGGAGACATCAAATGGATCTCGGACTAAAAAATAGAGTGGCACTTGTCACTGGTGGATCTCAAGGTATTGGTAAAGCTTGCGCCATGAAGCTTGCCGAGGAAGGTGCCACCGTCGTGATTGCAGCCCGCGGAAGGGAACTCTTAGATCAAGTTGCGGCCGACATTCGTGCAGCGGGCGGTAAAGTCCTCGCCATTGTGGCTGATGTCAGTCAGGATGCAGAATGCGCGCGCATCATCCAAGAAATCCTAAAGGCCTATGGCCGAATCGACATCCTGATTAACAACGCCGGCACGTCGGCGACCGGTGAGTTCGAATCTGTCACCGACAAAGACTGGCAAGCCGACTTTGATCTCAAACTATTCGCTGCGATTCGCTTATCGCGTCTGGCCATCCCAGAAATGCGCAAGAACAAATGGGGTCGCATCATCAACGTGACAAACATCGGTGCTAAACAACCTCGCGCCAAATCAATGCCCACGACGGTGACACGCGCTGCTGGCCTGGCCATGACCAAGGCGTTGTCGAAAGAATTCGCAGCCGACAACATTCTTGTCAACAGCGTCTGTATTGGTTTGATCCGCGCAGGTCAACACGAACGTAAAGCCGCGAAGGCCGGAATTTCTGTGGAACAACTCTACGAAAATCACGGCAAGGATGTACCGCTTGGACGTGTCGGTCGTGCTGAAGAGGTTGCCAACGTTGTTGCTTTCTTCTCCTCTGAAGCGTCCAGCTATGTCACTGGCAGCAGCGTCAACCTTGATGGCGGCATGTCCGCGGTGATGTAAATGAGCACACTCACTTCGACGGTTAAAGCAATGGTGTTCGACACGTTTGGCTCCGTGGTCGACTGGCGTGGAAGTATCACACGCGATCTCACCCGCTGGGGTTCGGAGAATGGCTACTCCTGTGACTGGACAGCGCTGGCGGTGAAGTGGCGCGCGCTTTATCAGCCCTCTATGGAAAAGGTGCGTAGCGGTCAGAGAGAATGGACCATCCTGGATGTTTTACATCGTGAGTCTCTCGAGCAGTTATTGCCGGAGTTTGGTCTTGAAAAAATGACCGAAGCGCAACGCCAACATGTCAATAAAGTGTGGCATCGCCTCGATGGCTGGCCCGATGCGGTCTCGGGTCTGATGCGTCTGAAGAGCAAATACATCCTTGCTCCGCTCTCAAACGGTAACGTCTCGTTGCTGACAGACATCGCAAAGTACACCGGCTTGCCGTGGGACTTAAACTTATCCACAGAGTTGTTTCACTGCTACAAGCCGCAACCGCAATCTTATTTGGGCGTTGCCAAGATTTTGCAGCTTGATCCGAGTGAAGTCATGATGTGTGCAGCACACAACGACGACTTAGCCGCCGCACGAAAAGTCGGACTCAAAACTGCCTTCTGGCCGCGGCCAACCGAGCACGGCCCTGAGCAGAAGACAAATCTGGTTGCAACAGAGAAGTGGGATATCGTCGCTAAAGATATTCGCGATCTCGCGACGCAAATGGGCGTCTAAGTCCGGACCACTGGCGCAGCGCCACAGGCAACCTGGTGCTGCTTATTCCCGCCAGACCTCTTGCTCGAGCATGAGCTGGCCTTGGTCGCCCGACACAAACAATTCACTATCCTGAATATTGACATGCAGTGTCATGGTGCGTTGCGCCCAGGACGCCAGCTCTTTGGTTCGGTCTGAGGGCAGGCAGACCACACGCAGATTGCGAGTGCGCTCAAGCTTATTACGCACGGAATCCCACCAGAGCTTACTGTTATGCCCTGCATAGCAATACACCACAACCTGCTTGGCTCGACCGCAAGCCTTCAGAATACGACGCTCTTCGGGCTGACCCACCTCGATCCACAAATCAATGGCACCGGTCAGATCCTTGCGCCAAACATCTGGCTCGTCGGTGTCGCTTAACCCCTTTGTGAATGCCAGGTCCTCTTGCGCATGCAAGGCAAAAGCCAGCAGACGCACCATCATTCTTTCGTCTGTCTCAGAGGGGTGCCTCGCCAAGGTTAAGGCATGGCTCCCGTAATAGTGACGGTCCGAATCCGCCACATTGAGTTCAGCCTTGTAAATCGTTGCACGCAGGGCCATAGGAATTCTTAGATTGTGGACGCCGCCGAGGCGCCGGCGACGAGAGATCTGGATTATCCTTGATTCCCAACTATAGAGTGGAATTTCATGTCAACTTCGCATATTGCCGCCGTCACCCAGGCACTGCTTTCAGCTCGGACCGATCAACTTCCTGTTGATCCAACGCCCTTGCTCGCCGCGCTGCAACACACGCAAGATGCCCAAGCGGTCCAAGAGCAAGTGCTGCTAGCCCTCGCACCAAACCAACGCAAACCAGCCCGCTATTGGAAATCCGGCGGACCCTCGCGACAAGGCGATATTGCCAACACTGCCCTGCTCGACTCAGGCATTTGGTCAAGCCCCGCAAAAGCGGGCGCCCACCCTTTCAATATCCGCCTGATCGAAATTGAAATTGCCTTCAGAACCAAGCGCAGCGTGACACCTCAAGAGGCTGCGGAATTAACACAAGAGCAAGGCCATGCCCTCATCGATGCACTCACGGTATCGATTGAGGTCGTCGACTCGCGCTGGGATCAAATCGACAACGCCTCGCCTTTGCTTAAACTGGCTGACATGCAGTCGCACGGCGCACTCGTCTTGGGGGACTGGCTCACCTATAGCGAACGTGAGATACATCGCGATTGGTCCAAACAACGCTGCACTGTCAAAATCGGTAACCAGGCTCCGTTGGAGTTCATCGGAACCCATTCCCTTCAAGACCCTCGCTGGGTTATCCCCTTTTGGGTGCGACACGCCACGACTGACAACCAAACCTTACCGGCCGGCTCTATTGTGACCACGGGCAGCTGGTGCGGTATGCCTGCGGCACAGGCGGGCGATCTCGTGGTGGCCCAGTTTGATGGGATCGGAAGCGCCAGCGTTCAACTTTAATCAGATACATTCACAGATAGCAATCATTCAAACTTTAGTCGCAGGAGACCACACATGAAGTTCGACGAAATCCTTTACGAAGAAGATGGCCCCATCGGCACCATCACCTTAAATCGCCCTCAAGACGGCAACATGTTCACAGAAAAAATGTGTCATGAAATTCGCGACTGTATCAATGAAATCAGAAGGGAAACTCGTACCCGCGTCATCGTACTGACGGGTGCAGGCGATCGTTTTTTTTGTTTGGGTGGCCGCAAGGACGGCATGCAAGAGACGCAACTCTATGCGGGCGTTCTGCCAACGCTTGAAATGTACGAAAGCATTGATCGACTACAAAAGCCCGTTATCGCCTCGGTAAACGGTTATGCAGTCGGTGGTGGCAACGTGTTGCAAATGGTGTGTGACGTGACGATCGCCGCTGACAATGCCATGTTCCGTCAGGTTGGGCCCATGGTAGGCAGTTTTGATGCAGGTTACGGCACCTGGTATCTCGAGGACTTAATCGGTAAAAAGCGCGCCAAAGAGATGTGGTACTCAAACCCCAAAATCTCTCCGCAACAAGCGGTCGATATGGGTCTGATCAACCGGGTCGTGCCCGCTGCAGAGTTGCGCGCTGAAACACGCAAATGGGCGCTTGAAATCGCCGATCGTGGTGCCTTCGCGCTGGCCTCAATCAAGGCCGCATTCAATGCGCGGCACGGAGGTGTCGGTGGTCTGTCTCGTATGGCACACGACTTGCTGTTACGCGGCTACCTTGACACCGAAGAGCATGACGAAATGGCCGCCTCCTTTGCTGAACGTCGTAAGCCAGATGCTTCGAAGTTTGGTCAATAACGGCTTGTCTGCGCATAAAGGAATCATTCGATCATGATGCTGACTTTGCATGATCCACAGAAAACTCGCGAGCATTACGCAAGTGGTGCGTGGCAACACGATACGATGTTTGGTTTACTGGCCAAGCACACCGCACAGCGACCAAGCGCCGTGGCATTGCGAGATAACTTCACAACGCTCACATGGCTCGAAGTATTCCATGCTGTCGAGGTGTTGGCTGCCACGCTGCATCACGCCGGGCTCAAGGCTGGCGACCGCGTTGCAATTTGGCTACCCAGCCGAGTCGAAAGTGTCATGATTCTGCTGGCCTGTTCGCGTAACGGGTATGTGTGCTGTCCCTCGTTACACCAAAGCTACACCGCGGACGAGATTATTACCTTACTCAATCGTGTGGACTGCAAAGCATTTTTCACTACGCCAGGTTACGGCTCCGATGCAGGCAAGCAGTCGATTTTCAACAAACTTGAGCAAGTAAAGTCGCTGCGGGCCACCTATGTCTCGGGCGTACATTTCAATCAGGCAGCGCCCCTCGCAACAGGAATACTCCCGTTCCCGAAAGAATGCAGCGACCTGAACGCGCAACCCGTACCCGTCGACAATCCAGACAAAATCGTTTACCTAGCGTTCACTTCAGGCACAACAGGATTGCCTAAGGGAGTCATGCATAGCGACAACACCTTGCTGGCCAACGGTCGCAGTATGGTCAAAGATTGGCATCACAATACTGACACCATTTTGCTGACATTGAGCCCGCTTAGCCATCACATCGGCACGGTCGCCGCCGAACAATGGTTGAGCGCTGGCATGCAGCTCGCGATTCACAACTACGCGTCAGGCACGCCTGCCATCGATTGGATCATCGCAAGCCACGCAACCTACGTGATGGGCGTGCCGACGCATGCCATGGATATTTTGGATGAGTTTCGCAAACGCGGCTTGTCTGCGCTCGGGCAGGTCAAGTCCTTTTATATGGCTGGCTCTCCCATTCCACGCGAAGTCGCTGAGCAGTTTCTGCGCATCGGCATTACGCCGCAAAATGTTTATGGCATGACTGAAAACGGCTCACATCAATACACCTTACCGACAGATCCAACCAATACCATTGTCGCGACCTGCGGACGCTCTGGGCTTGGTTATGAGATTCGCATTTTCGATGCGGAAAATCCGGATAACGAACTACCTGTTGGACAAGTCGGTGAGATCGGCGGTCGCGGTGGCGTCTTAACACTCGGCTACTTTGATGATCAAACGGCAACAGAGCGCTCTTTCAATGGTTCTGGGTGGTTCATGAGTGGCGACCTTGGCGTCATAGACAATCAAGGATGCCTACAAATCGTTGGCCGCAAGAAGGATCTCATTATTCGCGGCGGACACAATATCCATCCAGCTCGCATTGAAGATCTCGCGCATCGACACGCAAACATCGCCAAGGCTGCGGCATTCCCGATTGCAGATGACCGGTTGGGCGAGCGTGTGTGTCTCGCCGTTCTCAAACGAACCGCTGGCGATCTCGATCCCAACGAAGTACTGCAGCACCTATACGCCGTCGGTCTATCTAAGTACGACATGCCCGAGTTTTTTATCGTGATGCCCGCGTTTCCCTTGACTGCTAGCGGGAAGATTCTGAAACGCGAACTAATAGAAATGACCAAGCGCGGCGAACTTCAGCCCACCCCCGTGCGCTGGAAGAGTCCTGAATCAGTTAGCAGCACCTAGGAGCCCTTATGGCCATCGAACTTAATATTGCAGACCAATTCGCTCACCTGCATCTGAATCGTCCTAAAGCCCTCAACGCCTTGAGCTTTGAAATACTCGGTCAGCTTGACGCTGCCTTGGGAAAAATTGAAGACGCTATCGAGGCTGGACAGGTACGCGGCGTCTTTGTGACCGGCGAAGGTGAGAAATCGTTTTGTGCGGGGGCAGACATCACGGAACTCATGGGTCGCACCTTAACGCAAGAGCATGAAGGTGCGCGCTTTGGCCAAAGCGTCTTTGATCGGCTGGCCGCATTGCGTGTCCCCTCCGTCGCGGTCATCCACGGTTATGCCTTCGGCGGTGGACTCGAGCTTGCGTTAGCTTGCACCTTTCGCGTCGCAACGGCAGGCGCCAAAATGGGTCTGCCTGAACTCAAACTTGGTCTCATCCCCGGATATGGTGGTACCCAACGCCTACCCCGTGTCATTGGCCAAGATCGTGCACTGGACATGATCTTATCCGCGCGCACAGTGGATGCAACAGAAGCAGAGCGTATCGGACTTGTCACTCGTGTCGTCGACTCAAAGGATCCTGCTGCAGTCGGTCGCGAGTTTTTAAAGCCCTACCTCAAACACGGACTGATTGCGCTAGACATGGCCAAGCAAGCTATCCTGCGTGGCATGCAAACCACGCTTGCCGAAGGGCTTCGTATTGAGCGAGACTGCTCAACACTGGCTTTCCGTTCAGGCGATGCGACAGAAGGTATGACCGCCTTTCTAGAAAAACGTCCCCCTGTATTTAAGGATCAATAGAAATGACTGCCTCAACTTCAAAGGGTTGCATCATCGTGACGGGCGCAAGCCGTGGCATTGGTGCGGCGATCTCTCTTGGGTTAGCACGCGCAGGCTATGCGGTGGGATGTCTTTCACGATCCGGTGAGGCACCTCATGTCGATGGCGCAACAGACACAGACCGAGCACAGTGGTTTAGCGCAAAATGCGATGTCAGTCGACCCGAACAACTAAAAGATGCCTTCGCTGATGTGGTGACGCGTTGCCGTCAACCCATCGTTGGTCTAGTCAATAACGCAGGTATTCATTCCCAAGGGCGTGTCGAGAGCATCGCGGAGGCCGAGTTCAAGAACGTCATGGACGTCAACGCCTACTCCGTTCTTGCCGCAAGCCAGGTGGCATATCCTCACTTACTTGAAAACAAGGGCGGCCTAATCGTGAACCTCGGCTCGTTCTTTGATAAGCTAGGCATCAAGCAACACCTGACCTATTGCGCCACCAAGGCGGCCGTTGCGGCCATGACGCGCTGCATGGCCGTCGAATGGGCCTCGAAGGGAATTCGTGTATTGAACGTCGCGCCAGGCTACATCCAAACCGACTTTAACCGCGAGATGCTGGAGAAAGGACCACTTGCTGAGTTCCTCGCCAAACGCATTCCCGCCGGCGTACCAGGCAAGGCCCAGGATGTGGGCCAACTGGTTACCTCACTTTTTGTACTGAATTCCCCCTACATGACGGGAGAAACCATCTACATTGATGGTGGACACGGCATGTTGCAATAATTTCGGACACCCATCATGAATGTATTAAGTCGTCTCGACGCCTCGCAAAAATGGACACAAGAGGAATCCATGCTGTTGGATTCAGTCCAACAGCTCGCACGTGAAAAAATTGCACCGCGTGCGGCTGCGTACGATAAATCGGGTGAGTTTCCTTGGGATAACGTCCAAGAGATTAATGCACTTGGTTTGAATGCCATGTTCATCCCCGAAGAATACGGCGGTGCGCCACTTTCTTACGCTTGCTACCTCGCGTGCGTGCGCGAACTTAGTCAAGCCTGCGCCTCGACCGGCATCATCTGGGCGACAAATTTTCATGCCATTAAGCCGTTGATGGACTTTGGCAACGAGGAGCAGAAGACACGTCTACTCCCACGTATCGCTGAGGGTGGACTCGCTTCCCTGGTCATCACTGAGCCCACAGCTGGGTCTGATGCCACGGGCATGAAAACCACATTCACGCCGGATGGTGATTCGATCATTGTCAATGGCAGTAAGATTTTCATTTCGAACGGCGATGTGTCTGATTTGTACATCATGTTCGGCAAGTGGAGTGAAATCCCTGGCAGCAAGGAATCGATCACTGCAGTGGTCCTCGAAAAAGGAACCCCGGGTTTCAGCATTACCGGTACCGAAGACAAAATGGGCACACGCGCCTCGGGCACAGCCTCTCTAGCCTTCGACAATGCACGCATTCCTCGCGCGAACCTTTTATGCGCCCCCGGTGACGGTTTAAAAATCTTACTCGCCTCGCTCAACAAATCCAGACCGAGCGTCGCAGCGCATGCCCTTGGAATCGCTCGCGCAGCCTTTGAGGATGCGATTGAATACATGAACAATCGCAGCCAGTCGGGCAAGCGGCTCCTAGAGTTTCAAGGCTTACAGTTCAACATCGCAGACCTCGCTGCCGAACTTGTGCTGGTCGAGTCCTGGCTATGGCGCGTCGCTCAGCTGATTCAAGACGATGCCCCCGATGTCGGTATCGAAGCATCGATTCTTAAACTCAAAGCGACCGATCTCGCGATGCGGATCGCAACCGATGCAGTGCAATTTCTTGGTGGCTACGGCTATTGCAAAGACTATCGCGTGGAGCGACTCATGCGCGATGCCAAGATTACGCAAATCTGGGAAGGCACCAATCAGGTCCATCGGCAATTGATTGGGCGCAGCTTTTTACGCAAGGATAAAAAATGAACGCCAAACAAACCATTGGTATTGTCGGCTGTGGCACGATGGGCACCGGGATTGCTATCGTCGCGGCGCGTGCCGGCTTTAAAACCCGCATTTACGACCTAAAGCCCGAGCCCCTAGAGAACGCGCGCAAACAAGCCGCAGCTTTTCTCAAAAAATCTGTGGAGCGCGGCAAGCTTGCTGAGGGCGAAGACACGTTGATCATGACGCAATTCTTAACCACCACAAGTATTCAAGATTTCAGCGATTGCGATTTAGTCATCGAGGCGGTGTTTGAAGATCTTAAGGTCAAGCACGCTATCTTTAAACAGCTCAATGATGTCTGTCCCTCCCATACTATTTTTGCTTCCAATACGTCGACCATATCGATTACCGAGATTGCCGGCGGAACCGGGCGTGACGATCGTTTTGTCGGTATGCATTTTTGCCTACCCGCACAATTGATGAAACTGGTTGAAATGTCGCCTGGAATGAATACGTCGGACGAGACCTTCGACAAAGCGTGGAAGTTATGCGAAGCCTTAGGTCAGCGACCCGTACGCACGCGTGACACCCCAGGATTTATCCTCAATTACTTTCTTGTCCCTTGGCACAACGACGTTATTAACCTCGTAGATCAAGGTGTTGCTGACCCTGCTGATATTGACCTGGCCGTCAAAACAGCACTAGGCTATCCCTTGGGGCCTCTAGAGCTGCTCGATATGGTTGGCATGGATACCCAGCTCTTACTGTGCGAGGCACTGCATGGGGTGACAAACGAACCCAGAGCGGCCTGCCCGCCGCTCGTCAAACGCATGATCGGTGCAGGTCGCTTGGGTCGTAAAACAGGCAAGGGCTTTCACACCTATGACAGCAATAAGATTTTCGGAGCCTGACAGGATGAGTTATCAAATCATTGCAGCAGGCGACAGTCAATCCTTTCCAGACAAGCATGCCTTTATCAATCAAGCAGAGTCCAAAGGCACCAGCTTGGTATATATCGGCCAAGATGCTGCTGAAGCCTTTGCCAATTCAGTGTTTGATCACGAGGCCGCGACATTCATCGCGATCGAACTCGGTAACGAATGTTTAGGCGTTCATATTGATGACGACAATGGCCCTCAGAATGTAGTCGGATTTGCACGTTTCCGTTTGGGTGACGATGCGCCAACAAAGCTCGTAGAGCTCGTGCGCAAACCCTACACGAGCGCGCAAGCGCTTGCTGCCACGCGAGCGGCTTTTGAGGCTGCAGGCTTAGTCGTAGCAATCTGCAATGACTTCCCAGGTCGGATTCTTAACCGTCTCGTTCGTCCCTATTACAACGCAGCGCTGCGCCGTCTCGACGAGGGTCTAGCCACAGCCAACGACATGGACATGACGCTTAGACTTGGCCTTGGCTACCCCGATGGTCCCATTGCTCTTCTCAATCGTTCTGGCCTACATCATCACTTCGACGTCACCCAAGACCTCTATGAACAGCTTGGTCAAGAGGCCTATGCGCCTGCCAGACGTGCGCGTAACGCTTGGTTAAAACAGAATCTTTTAATCGAGGATGATGATGCAACCGCTTGAGAGAGTCAAAGTACTGGACTTCAGTACGCTCTTGCCAGGACCCATGTGCACGCTACTCTTAGCGGATGCGGGCGCAGATGTCATTAAGATCGAGCGTGCCTCGGGCGACGATATGCGGGATTACGAACCAAAGGTTGGCCCCGACAGCGTAAATTTTTGTCTTCTGAATCGTGGAAAAAAATCGATCGTCGCGGATCTCAAAGATCCTGTCATTCGAAAAAAAATTGAAAGTCTGATCGCAGAGGCAGATGTCATCGTTGAACAATTTAGGCCAGGCGTGATGGATCGCCTGGGTTTAGGATACGAGGCCGCCAACGCGATCAATCCAAGAATCATCTACTGTTCAATCACTGGCTTTGGTCAATACGGCCCCTACGCGCAGGTTGCGGCACACGACATGAATTATCAGGCTCGTACTGGGATGATTGGCCTGGGGGGCGACAAGTCAGGCGCGCCTTTTGTGCCGCCAGTGCTTACCGCCGATTTAGCGGCTGGCGCCTATCCGGCTGTCATGAATATTCTTTTGGGGCTGCGCAGCCGCGATCAAAACGGCACTGGCTGCCATCTTGATGTATCCATGTCTGACAATCTGTTCCCGCTGATGTACTGGGGTTTAGGCGCAGGTTGGGCGGCCGGCCAGTGGCCCAGAGCTGGAGACGAGCTGGTCACCGGCGGCAGTCCACGCTATCAGATCTATCAAACCGCAGATGATAAGTATCTTGCAGCCGCCCCACTAGAAGATAAGTTTTGGAATAACTTTCTGTCGATTCTTGGTTTATCTGAACTTGAACATCTCGACAATCCAGCGCTTGTGAAAGCGAGTGTCGCAAAAACCATCGCCCAACATCCGGCGGCATACTGGCTCGAAAAGTTTGACGGGAAAGACACTTGTGTCACCGAGGTCATCGGACTTGAGCAAGCCGTGTCAGATCCGCACTTTAATGCGCGTGGCGTCTTTAAGCGTGGGCTCATTGCCGCCAGCGGACAGCGCATGCCGGCCTTGCCAACCCCTATTAGCGCAGTCTTCCTTAGCGAAAACCCCGATAACACTAGCCCCAAACTAGGTGCGCACACGCAAGAGGTTTTGAAATAACATACGCGGCAGACCATTAAAACTAAAACAGATAACACTTGGAGACTTCACATGAAAAAAATTAGGTTCTTGTTTGCACTTGCGGCGAGCAGTTTCGCGCTCTCGAGCTTTGCACAAACTGACTGGCCGAATAAGCCCATTCAAATCATCGTTACCTTTGCACCTGGTGGCACCTCAGATGTTCTGGCACGAGCGATTGCTCCCGACCTCTCCAAAGCCCTTGGCCAGCCCGTACTCGTGGTGAATAAGCCAGGCGCGAACAGCACAATTGCGACCCGTGAGGTTGCAAGGGCAGCTCCTGATGGCAACACCATTGGTCTGTTCATTAGCGCCCACGCCATTAATCCTCACATAACCAAGAGCTTGCCTTACGACACCAAGAAGGATTTCACTCCCCTCGCGATGCTCGCGCTGATGCCTGGCATTCTTACCGTCAACCCTAGTGTGCCTGCCAAGAATCTACAAGAACTCATTGCTCTCGCAAAAGCGAAACCAGGCTCCTTGGCTTACGGAACACCAGGTGGACTGACCTCGGGCCAGCTCTCTATGCAATACCTGATTAAGCTTGCCGCCGTAGACATCACCGAGATCGGCTACAAGGGTGGCGGTCCAGCACTCAC
>CAIUZV010000023.1 GCA_903903735.1 uncultured beta proteobacterium
AAGCCATACTTATTTAACCTTCTCTTTCAAAAAAGCCACTAAATTATCCAGTGACACTTGTTGCTGCCCTGCGGGCTCGCTCGTACTTTGACTGCGCAACATCTTGACTGACGCTGCGCCTGCCGCCAACTCGTCATCCCCTAGGATAACCGCAATCACCGCACCACTTGTATCTGCTCGCTTGAACTGCGCTTTAAAACTGCCTGCGCCGGCATGGACGATTGTCGAAATACCTGCATCGCGCAGAGACTCAGCCAGCGTAGCCGCCCGGCGCTGTGCAGACTCCCCTTGGTGTACAAAATACACGTCACATTCTGTTTGAGGCGTTTCGGGTTGATATTGCCCCCATAAATCCAGCAAACGCTCCATCCCAATCGCAAAACCTACCGCTGGCGCGGGCTTACCCCCAACAAGTTCAATCAACCCGTCATACCGCCCACCGCCACAAACCGTCGCTTGAGCGCCCAACTTATCGGTCACCCATTCAAAGACAGTCAAATTGTAGTAATCAAGTCCCCGAACCATCCGAGGATTAATTCGATAGACAATGCCCGCATCCTGCAGCCTTGCACACACGCCATCGAAATGCGCGCGCGACTGTTCACCCAAGTAGTCAAACAACTTCGGTGCCGCATCTGCCATTGCCTGCATCGCGGGATTCTTTGTATCAAGCACTCGCAATGGGTTGGTATACATCCGACGCAAGCCGTCTTCATCCAACACAGCTTTATGCGCTTCTAAATGCAGAATGAGCGCCGCGCGATGGGCCGCACGCTCTTCGGACTGACCCAAAGAATTCAACTCAAGCTGTACGTCTTTAATACCCAACAAGGACCAGAGGCGAGCGACCATAATAATCATCTCGGCATCAATATCTGGGCCCGCTAAGCCGAGCGCTTCCACATCAATCTGGTGAAACTGCCGATAGCGACCTCGTTGAGGGCGCTCGTGTCTGAACACGGGACCCATTGCATAGACGCGCTGAGGGCGGTCGTAAATAAGATTGTGTTCGATTGTCGCGCGCACCATTCCCGCAGTGAACTCAGGACGCATGGTCAGCGACTCGCCATTGAGCGCGTCCGTAAAGCTATACATCTCTTTCTCGACGATATCGGTGACCTCACCGATGCCACGTGTAAACAAGCGCGTATGTTCAAGAATAGGCGTGCGCATATTGCGATAGCCGTACGCGCGCATCCAGGCACGCACATTGTCTTCGAGCAATTCCCAGCGCACACTCGCCCCAGGCAGTGCGTCATTCATGCCACGTATGGCGGTAACTTTTGCAAACGCTTGTGTCATAAATACAGTCAGTTAGTACTTGTCGCTACGCGCGCCGCACCGTAGCGTCGCGTCACGTATTCTTGAACAATCACCTGGAACTCTTCGGCAATGTGATCCCCTTTCAGAGTCACGGTGCGCTCACCATCCACAAAAACAGGCGCAGCAGGCACTTCGCCGGTCCCGGGCAAACTAATGCCGATATCCGCATGACGACTTTCGCCGGGTCCATTCACCACACAGCCCATTACCGCGACATTCATGGATTCGACCCCTGGATACTTGTTCTTCCAGATCGGCATCTGCTCACGCAGGTAGGTTTGAATGCGATCAGCGAGTTCCTGAAAAACAGTGCTACTGGTACGACCACATCCCGGGCAGGCGATAACCATCGGTGTAAAGGCTCTCAGGCCCATCGTCTGCAAGATTTCCTGACCGACGATCACCTCGCGCGTGCGATCACCCCCGGGCTCTGGAGTCAGAGAGATACGAATCGTATCGCCAATTCCTTCTTGTAACAGCACGCTTAACGCGGCTGTAGAGGCCACAATACCTTTGCTACCCATTCCGGCTTCGGTCAAGCCAAGATGCAAGGGATAGTCGCAGCGCGAAGCGAGGTCTCGGTAAACTGCGATCAGGTCCTGCACGTGGCTCACCTTGCAAGACAAGATGATGGCGTCACCAGGCAACCCAAGCTCTTCAGCGCGTTGCGCGTTACTAATTGCGGAAACCACCAACGCGTCACGCATGACCGCTTGTGCGTTGCGAGGTTTTGCAACCTTGCTGTTTTCATCCATCATGCGCGCGAGTAACTCGTGATCCAGACTCCCCCAGTTCACGCCAATACGGACGGGCTTCTGATGACGACACGCGACTTCAATCATCTGCGCAAAATTATCATCGCGGCGCTTGCCGCCTCCCATGTTGCCAGGGTTAATCCGATACTTCGACAACGCCTGCGCGCAATCTGGAAATTGTGTCAGCAGCTTATGGCCGTTGTAATGAAAATCACCGCACAAAGGAACCGATACGCCCATACGGTCAAGCTGCTCGCGAATGGCAGGCACCTCTTTCGCGGCCTCAGGCGTGTTGACGGTAATCCGAACAATTTCCGAGCCAGCCAGTGCGAGCTCCTTGACCTGAATGGCCGTCGCAATCGCATCAGCCGTATCAGTGTTGGTCATGGATTGCACCAGCACCGGAGCAGAGCCGCCGATCAGCGTGCGGTTGTCACGCCAAGAAACGGCCACAGTACGGGTGGAGTGGCGCTTGACGACAGCCGGACGAGTGTCCAAGTCAGGCGCGCTCATTTGAACCGCTCCTCTAGCCAGGCTGGCAACCAAGCGGTTGGCAAAATATCATGGCTAAGCGCAACCGCAGCTGCAACAACCACCACGGCAGCAATCAAGACCCACCAAAACCAAGCGAATACAGGCCGAAGCGGCGTGACCGCGTGGCTGTCGAGCGTGCGCGTCGAATTGTGATTACCGATCCCACCCTCAACGTGTCCGACATAAGACTTCAGAGCATCCTCTAGCGGCTTGGAATCAATACCCAAAAGCTTTGCATAGTTTTTAATGAGGCTCTTTAACCCGAGTCCTTTGGGGAGATCGTCGAAACGCTCCGACTCAAGTGCTTCGATATGGCGCGCAGGAAACTTTAATCGTGCGGCTACGTCCTCCAGCGATAGTCCCTTGGACACACGCACCGCTCGCAATTCCCCTGCTGCGGTCACGCGTGACGCTGACGCAGAGGGTGATTCAACTCTGGATGGACTTGCGAAATCATCTGCGCTCATGCGCGGGTCTCCTTAATGGCAATCATCTTCTTTTGCGCCATTCTTTCACTCAATTTTGTACGGTCTTTCACTTCGCCGGCCAGCTGCCCGCAGGCTGCGTCAATATCGTCGCCGCGTGTCTTACGCACAGTCGTCACGATTCCAGCATCCATCAGTTGCTGGGCAAACTCACGGATTCGCACGGCAGAGGAACGTTGAAGCCCAGAGCCGGGAAAAGGATTAAAGGGAATCAAATTAAATTTGCAGTGAAGCCGTCGCGCAATCTGTATGAGTTCCTGGGCGTGCTGATCAAGGTCATTCACACCGTCCAACATCACGTATTCGAAGGTAATGAAATCACGTGGCGCGAATTCTAGATAACGCTCACAGGCCGCCAGCAGTTGAGCCAGCGGGTATTTTTTATTCAGAGGCACGAGCGTGTCACGCAAGGCGTCGTTCGGTGCATGCAATGACACTGCCAGCGCCACCGGGCAATCCTGTGCCAAGCGATCCATCATCGGCACGACGCCAGAAGTCGATACCGTGACACGTCGGCGCGACAGGCCGTAGGCGTTGTCATCAAGCATCATGCGTAACGCTGCGAGCACAGGTTCGTAGTTCAGGAGCGGCTCTCCCATGCCCATCATCACGACGTTGCTGATTAAGCGTGCGTCCGCAGAGCCCTCTTGCGCGCCTATTCGTGCGGAGGTGGTATCTTGCATGAGCTCATGTCTGGCCCACCAAAGCTGGCCAATGATTTCGGCAGCGGTTAGGTTGCGGTTAAAGCCTTGATGCCCCGTGGAACAAAACGTGCAAGCAACATTACATCCAGCCTGACTCGAAATACATAAGGTGCCTCGGTCATCTTCGGGAATAAAGACGGATTCAATCGCATTGCCTTGCCCGACATCAAACAACCACTTCCGCGTACCGTCAGCAGAACGATGTTGCGTGAGCACCTTGGGGGCCTGAATCACGCATGCATCAGACAGCTGGGCACGAAAGTCGCGCGCCAGGTCAGTCATGAGATCGAAATCACTCGCACCCCGCTGGTGCACCCACTTTTGCAGTTGGCGAGCGCGAAACGGCTTGCCCCCCCACTGCCCGACCAGCTGGGTCAGTGCCGAAGCGTCGAGCCCAAGCAGATTGATCGGTTCAGGGTGCATGCAGGGTAAGCCACGAGCCAAGCAGCCGGATTAACGGCTGTGGATGTTAATTTCAGGGAAGAAAAACGCGATTTCGACGCGCGCGGTTTCAGGCGCATCGGAACCGTGCACAGCATTGGCGTCAATGCTGTCCGCGAAGTCAGCACGAATCGTGCCTTTATCAGCCTTCTTGGGATCGGTTGCACCCATCAGATCACGATTCTTCTGGATCGCATTCGCGCCTTCCAATGCCTGAACAAACACAGGGCCGGAGATCATGAAGTCGACCAAGTCTTTGAAAAATGGGCGAGCGCTGTGGACCGCGTAAAAACGCTCGGCATCGGCGCGCGACAACTGAAGCATGCGCGCAGCAATCACCTTGAGGCCTGCGCCCTCAAAACGGGCAACAATTTGACCAACGACGTTCTTTGCGACCGCGTCGGGCTTAATAATCGATAGGGTACGTTCAACAGACATGTAAAACTCCAATAATTCTCAATAAAAACAGGGACTTTGCTTATGCCCACCGTAGCCCATGATTCTAGCACGCCACTAAGTCTCACAACACCCTAAAATAGCAGGGTTTTGCCAGTTTCTGGCTAGGCGTAAATCGGCCTTGTTTCCCTTATCGCCCCTGCGTCACCCTATTTTTTGTGGATAATTTGATGAATCAGCCCAACACCCTCCCCGACGGAGAACTATCCAAAAGCTTTGAGCCGGCGGATTTAGAGGCCCGTTGGTATACAGAATGGGAAAAACGAGGCTACTTTGCCGCTGGCCAGCATGCAAAAGGCGATGCCAATGGAGCCCCTTACGCGATCCAATTCCCGCCGCCTAACGTCACGGGCACTTTGCACATGGGGCATGCCTTTAATCAAACGATTATGGATGGCCTGATCCGGTACCACCGCATGAAAGGCCATGACACTGTATTTGTGCCAGGCACGGACCATGCAGGGATCGCCACGCAGATTGTGGTGGAACGTCAACTTGATGCACAAAAGACCTCGCGCCATGACCTGGGACGAGAGAAATTCATCGAAAAAGTGTGGGAGTGGAAAGAGCTCTCAGGCAACACTATCACCACCCAAGTGCGGCGTTTGGGCGCCTCCGCAGACTGGCCCCGTGAATACTTCACGATGGATAACCAGATGTCTGCTGGTGTCGTCGAAACCTTTGTGCGCCTCTACAAGCAAGGTCTGATTTACCGGGGCAAGCGCCTCGTCAATTGGGATCCAAAGCTGCTGACGGCGGTATCAGATCTGGAAGTGCAATCGGTCGAAACCGATGGACATCTTTGGCATATCCGTTACCCGTTTGTCGACGGCCCCCAAACGATCACCCACGAGGACGGCACGTCAGAATCCATCTCCGGAATGACCATCGCCACCACGCGCCCTGAAACCATGCTCGCAGACGGAGCACTCTGCGTACACCCTGAGGATAGGCGTTATCAGCATCTCGTCGGAAAAATGGTCGACCTGCCTTTGTGCGACCGCCAGATTCCCATCATTGCCGATGACTTTGTGGACCCGAAGTTTGGTACGGGCTGCGTAAAGATTACAGGCGCGCACGACTTCAACGATTACGCCTGCGCGCAACGCCATCACCTTCCGCTCATCGTGATTTTCACTCTGGATGCACGCATAAATGACCAGGGGCCCGCGCAGTTCAAAGGCATGGATCGATTCGACGCGCGCAAAGCTGTCGTTCAGGAGCTGGAGCAAAAAGGCTTTCTGGTCAAAGTTGACGCGCACAAAATGATGCAACCACGCGGCGATAGAACCGGCGCCGTGCTCGAACCTATGCTGACGGACCAGTGGTTTGTCGCCATGAGCAAGCCCGCGCCTGCCGATACGCTTCACCCTGGAAAGAGTATCACTGACGTTGCACTGGATGTGGTGGCCAAAGGGGATATCCAGTTTTATCCACAAAACTGGACAACCACGTACAACCAATGGCTTGAAAACATTCAGGACTGGTGCATCTCACGTCAACTGTGGTGGGGGCATCAGATTCCTGCCTGGTACGCGCCCGACGGGCAAGTGTTCGTTGCACACACAGAAAAAGATGCAATCGATCAAGCGCGCGCGGCCGGCGTGACCGCTGCGCTGACGCGTGATCCCGATGTGCTCGACACATGGTTCTCTTCGGCCTTAGTGCCCTTCACTACCTTGGGCTGGCCGCAAGAGACCCCCGATTACAAACGCTATTTACCCTCGAGTGTCTTGGTCACCGGCTTTGACATCATTTTCTTTTGGGTGGCACGCATGGTCATGATGACGACTCATCTGACTGGTCAAGTGCCCTTCAAGCATGTGTATGTACACGGACTCATCCGAGATGCCGAAGGGCAAAAAATGAGTAAGTCCAAGGGAAACACCCTAGATCCCGTCGACCTCATCGATGGTGTTGACCTAGAAAATCTCGTCACCAAACGAACGTTTGGCCTCATGAATCCAAAGCAAGCGGGCTCGATCGAGAAGACCACGCGCAAGCAATTCCCTGAGGGTATTCCAGCGTTTGGGGCTGATGCGCTGCGCTTCACCATGGCAGCGTACGCCACGCTCGGGCGCAATATCAACTTTGACCTCAAGCGTTGCGAAGGGTATCGAAACTTTTGCAATAAGCTTTGGAACGCCACGCGCTTTGTGCTGATGAACACCGAGGGCCAAGATATGTCGACTGCGCCGGCAAGCGCGCAGAGCTTTGTCGACAAATGGATTCTTGGACAGCTGCAACAACTTGAGCTCGATGTGGCGAAAGGCTTTTCAGATTACCGCTTCGACAACATAGCCAATGCGCTTTATCACTTTGTCTGGGATGAGTACTGTGATTGGTATCTTGAGCTTGCAAAGGTTCAGATTCAAACCGGTCATGCAGACCAACAGCGCGCGACGCGACGCACGCTGATTGAGGTGCTAGAAACAGTGTTACGACTGCTGCATCCCATCATGCCCTTTATCACTGAAGAGTTGTGGCAGAAGGTATCTGTCGTAGCAGGGTGTCGCGACGTCAATGAAATCTCAAGCGTATCGGTTCAATCTTTTCCTGTTGGGGAGGCGAGCACCATTGATGAAGCAGCGACGCTGCAACTTAATGCGTTGAAAGCACAAATTGAAGCTGTTCGTGCCTTGCGCGGAGAAATGAACCTCTCGCCAGCGGCACGGGTGCCTTTAATAGCCGAAGGCCCCAAAGATCAGTTAGAGCTGCATGCGCCCTACCTCGCTGCGTTGGCCAAGCTCTCGGAGGTTCAGGTTGTGGCGACCCTCCCTGACGACGGTGCGCCGGTGCAGGTCGTGAACAACACACGTCTGATGCTAAAAGTCGAGATCGATGTGGCAGCGGAAAAAGTCCGACTGGATAAAGAAATCGCTCGCCTCGAGGGTGAAATCGCCAAGGCGCAAGGCAAACTCACCAACGAATCTTTCGTCGCACGTGCACCCGTTGCCGTGGTTGAACAAGAGAAGCAGCGCGTGGCGCAATTTGGCGAAACGCTGGCACAAGTTAAAAGCCAACGGGCTCGACTGGGTTAGCGCCAGCGCCTCGCGGCGCTACGATCCGCTCAGTGTGGCCAGAAATTTTTCATCGGCCGCGCTGAGCAGGCCTCGTGCGCGTGCCTGAGCAATCAAATCTGGTCTTTTTGCATGCGTCAGGCTCAGGGACTGCTCACGTCGCCAACGTGCGATCAACGCATGATTACCCGACATCAATACCGCAGGAACTGACTCACCATCAAACAACTCTGGTCGCGTGTAGTGCGGGCTATCAAGCAGACCCGATAATGCGTCCTGAAACGAGTCCTGAGCCGATGAGTCACCGTGGTTGAGCGCCCCGGGCAGTAAGCGTACCGCCGCATCGATCATTGCGAGCGCCGCGATTTCTCCTCCGGACAAGACGAAATCGCCAAGTGACCATTGCGCATCCACCGTACGATTGATGAAACGCTGATCGACCCCCTCATACCGTCCACAAACAAAAATAGCCCCTTTTGTTGTGGCTAAGGTCGCCGCATGATGTTGGCTAAATTTTTCTCCCGCGGGAGAGAGCAGAATCACGGGCGCCTGCACGTCAGAGGCATCGCTCACAAGGCGATCTTGTTTGATGGCCTCGACGCTCTTGAGCAACGGCTCCATCATCATCACCATCCCAGGACCACCGCCATAGGGACGGTCATCCACCGTGCGATGAATGTCTTGCGCCTGATCACGCGGGTTCCATGTTTGTAACGACCAAAGACCTTGCTTGTGTGCGCGACCGGTGATGCCAGCATCGCGCACGACACTGAACGCTTCTGGAAACAAGGTAATGGCATCAATTCGCATACGCAGCGCTTTGAAATTAAAGGTCAAACGGCCAATCGGTTTCAATACGACGCTTTAGGATGTCGACGTCTTGCACATGGGTAGCGACAAACGGCACCAGCACTTCTTGCGGGCGTCCTTTGGCATCGAGCATCGGAATAGGATCCGCGTCGGAATCGGTTGGCAGGTCTGGGGACACGACAAAACGCTCAACCCGCAAAATTGCATGGGCACCGTTATCGAGCACCTCTTGCACAATGCCCATTTTCTTTCCCTCGCTAAAGACCTGACAGCCGATGAGATCGACCCAGTAATACTCGTCAGACTTCGCCTGCGGAAAATACTCTCGAGAAACATAAACGGTATAGCCGCGCTTGGACTCGGCGATGTCCCGATCAAGAACGCCCTCAAGCTCGGCGACAACGGTCAACCCTTGCGGACGACACTGTTTGACGGCGTGCGGCGTGCAGCGAGACAACAAAAGTTGGGGTTGTTCAGTGCTTGCGGAAGTATTAGATGCACCACGCAACGGCGATGCGGGCGGACAAAGCCACCAAACTGGCGCTGCCCGCAACACGGTGCTCTGGGACGAATGCGGTTGAGCTTTCACCCAGCCGCGTATCCCATAGGCTGACACGATGCGACCTAGTTCAACTAGGTCGTTTGGCGCTTTTACTGCGCCAGTGTCAGCCATGACGAGCAGGCCGAATCAATTAAGCCGCTGTCGCGACTTTAGCCGAAAAGTCCTTAACCAAACGAGCGACAGCAGGCGACAACTGCGCGCCAACGCCAGTCCAGTGCTGTACGCGATCAAGCGCAATGCGCAGACGCTCTTCGTTTGCATTAGCAACGGGGTTATAAAACCCAACGCGCTCGATGAAACGACCATCGCGGCGATCACGGGAATCGGTCGCAACGAGGTTGTAAAAAGGACGTTTCTTGGAGCCGCCACGGGCCAGGCGAATCACCACCATACGTAATCCCTTGAAAATGTTCAATAAAAATGCTCAGCCACAGTGCTGAGATAAGCCCGCAAGTATAGCACTAAAGAAGCAAAATTTGCAGGGACGTGGTATTTATTTAAGGCGGCGCCGCAGGTAATGCGTCACACGCTCAGTCTCGTCTACCTGCACCAACAATTCATTGCCAGTTTGACGACAAAATGCCTGGAAATCACGTACGGCACCACGGTCGGTCGTAATGACGCACAGGACTTCACCACTCGCGAGCGTCGCGAGCGCCTTTTTAGCCCGCAAAATAGGGAGCGGACATGCCAAACCGATGGCATCCACTGTTTGATGCACTTCGTTGGGAACAACGCCAGAAACCGGTTCGGTCATATGTGAAATCTTGAATTAAAGCTTGGACTCTACCCATGCTTTGACCCCAGTTAAGGCACCGGGCAAAGCCTGAGCATCTGTACCGCCGCCCATGGCCATATCGGGCCTACCACCCCCCTTACCACCAATCTGCCCGGCTACGAAGCCGACTAGATCCCCTGCCTTGACCTTTCCAGACCAGTCCGCTGTTACGCCAGCCACCACACTGATCTTTCCATCAGCAGAGGTAGTCGCCAGAAGCACTACAGCCGACTTCAGTTTGTCTTTCAGCTGATCGACCATACTGCGCAAATCTTTGGGGTCTACGCCTTGGACTGCGGTGACAAGCAATTTAACGCCCGCTGGCAGCGAAACCGCCTGATCGCTCAGCGCGTTGCCCGCGCTTGAAGCGAGTTTTGCACGCGCCTGTTCCAACTCTTTTTCGACTGACTTCAACTGCTCCTGCAGCAAGGCGATGCGCTCTGGCAAGTCGGCGGGCTGTGTCTTCAGCGCTGCAGCAGCGCGCTGAGCGGTAGCATTGAGACCCTGTACCCAGGCCAGTGCGTTCGCACCAGTCACCGCTTCGATACGACGAACACCGGCTGCAACACCGCCTTCCGAGACGATTTTGAACAACCCAATATCGCCGGTACGGCTGACGTGGGTACCCCCGCATAACTCACGCGAAAACCCAATATCCAGCACCCGCACGGTGTCACCGTATTTCTCACCAAACAAGGCCATCGCACCGCCCTTGACCGCATCGTCATAACTCATGACCTGAGCGTTTGCTGCCTGGTTTGCCAAGACTTCCGCGCAAACGATTTGCTCCACGCGTTGAATGTCCGCATCAGACATGGGCGCATCGTGTGCGAAGTCAAAACGTGTCTTATCGCCATCCACCAGCGAGCCGCGCTGTTGCACATGCCCACCGAGCACTTCACGCAAGGCTTTGTGCATCAAGTGCGTTGCTGAGTGATTACGAATCGTGCGGGCGCGCTGCTCAGCGTCGACCGTCGCCAGCAAAGACATCCCAGCGGTTAACTCACCACTTTGCAAGCGGCCATGGTGGCCAAATACGCCGGGTTGGATTTTCTGAGTATCGAGCACAGCGAATGTCGTCGACCCGGCGGACAACACACCAACATCCCCAACCTGCCCACCCGACTCAGCATAAAACGGGGTGGAGTCGAGCACAACAATGGCATCCTGACCCGCGGTCACGCGCGGCACCTGTGACCCCTCAACGTACAGCGCGAGCACTTTTGCTTGACGCTCAAGATGCTCGTAGCCTTCAAAAACTGTTTGAGCACCCGAATACACCAGGCCTTCAGCCATTTTAAATTTACCTGCTGCGCGGGCCTGATCGCGCTGGCGATCCATCGCGACATCAAAACCGGCCTGATCAATATCCACACCCCGCTCACGACAAATATCTGCCGTTAAGTCAACCGGAAATCCATAGGTGTCGTAAAGCGTAAACAAAGTATTGCCGTCTAGCATCGCAACCTGTCCTTTGACCGGCGACGGCAAGGCAGCGAGTGCGGTATCCAGAATCTTCATGCCGTGTTCAAGCGTCTCGCCGAATCGTTCCTCTTCTTGGCGCAAAACTTGTTCAACACGTACGGCGTTCTTCGCGAGTTCGGGATATGCCTCACCCATTTGTTTGACCAGATCAGGGACCAAACGATGAAAAAAGGGCTTAGTCTGTCCAAGTTTGTAGCCATGTCGCAACGCCCTGCGTACGATACGGCGCAAGACGTATCCACGCCCTTCGTTGCTAGGAATCACGCCATCTACGATCAGAAAACTGCAAGCACGAATGTGATCTGCGATAACTTTAAGCGAGTTATCCTTGAGATCTTTACAGCCAGTCTCACGTGCCGCGCCAGCGATCAACGCCGCAAATAAATCTATTTCGTAGTTAGAGTGAACGTGCTGAAGCACGGCTGCAATGCGCTCAAGCCCCATTCCCGTATCCACACACGGCTTGGGTAACGGTGTCAGGGTTCCTGAGGCATCTCGTTCAAACTGCATGAACACCAAATTCCAGATTTCAATATAGCGATCGCCATCCTCTTCGGGTGACCCGGGAGGGCCGCCCCAAATCTCGGCGCCGTGATCAAAGAAAATCTCGGTGCAAGGGCCACAAGGCCCCGTATCTGCCATCTGCCAAAAGTTGTCCGACGCATACCGAGCACCTTTGTTGTCACCGATACGCACGATGCGCTCACGGGGGACGCCGATTTCTTTTTCCCAGATACCATAGGCCTCATCGTCCTCTTGATAGACGGTGACCCACAGTTTCTCCGCTGGCAGACCGTAGACCTTTGTCAGCATTTCCCAAGCAAACGCGATCGCGTCGCGTTTAAAGTAATCGCCAAAACTAAAGTTGCCCAACATCTCAAAAAACGTGTGGTGACGTGCGGTGTATCCCACGTTTTCAAGGTCGTTGTGCTTTCCACCTGCACGCACACTACGCTGCGAGGAAGTCGCGCGCGTATAGGCGCGCGTGTCCTTGCCTGTAAAGACATCTTTAAACTGCACCATTCCCGAATTGGTAAACAATAAGGTTGGATCATTACCAGGAACAAGCGACGACGATGGAACAATCGTGTGCCCTTTAGACTGGAAGAATTGCAGAAATTTTTGACGGATTTCAGACGTTTTCATCGTGCGATTTTTAGCGTGCAGCAGCAAGGTTGTAAGGACCCGATAATTGAGCCGGGGAGCACCGCTCCAACGGTCAGGCAAACGGAGTGTCGATTATACGGGTACAGCTCGCCTTCGTTGCGTGGTCCGCTCAAGGGGTCGGCGGGCCTATATGCAAAGGAAAGCGCTGTACTCATACAAGTAAAACACAGGGTGCTTCCACACCGACATTAAAAATGGCTCATATCCGGGCGGGCATGAGCAATCACCCGTTTTGGGATTGCGCTTGCGGACAATCCATTCGTCATTTTCAAGGCACGGGACGCCTGACATCTGCACGTAGCCACCGCCATTACCGCGATCAACCCGCTGCCAGCGACCCTGCTGGCAGACGAGCAAGCCCAAGTCGCTTGCCCGGGCGATGAGCCCTTCCGACTCGCATACCCCACCCGCTGCGGCCGATGCCCCGACTTGCAAATACTCTCCGGCGGAGACTCTGCCTGTGGTCTTGATTGCCCCCCCCACTTGTAAGTCTTTTGTCACACTTAGCTTTCCTTGCAGTGAGGCGTCACGTTGATCATCTTGACGCAAAAACACCGCGTACTGTGTCGAGTCGTAAAAACTACGCATCAGTATCGAACCTGGCGGCAAGGGAGCCATATCTGGATAGGGCGGATTCTCCACATCGATCGTCGGCCCTTTTACCCTTGGCCCCGACATGGTTGTCACGGACGCTGCATGCCCACCAATCGTCGACAGCAGAAGTCCCACACGGGTCACTTGCTCAGCGTCACGCCGCTCATTTGAAGCGGGCACAGCAAAAACTGAACCGACAATTTTGCACCCAAGCCGTAAGCAATCACCCTGGGGTGGCTCAATACGCAACCAAACAGAGTAGGCAAGCGGCGCCCTCAAGGGAAAGGCAGGAGGCAAATGACCCGCAGCGATCAACTCCTCCAGGGTAGGACGCCAGACGTCGCGATATTGAGGCCCACGCGCGTGCGGCTCTACGATCCCAACCAGGGCGTCCGACTGTCGATGCAACATCTGATCTAACGCTTGTTTGATACTCAACATCCAAACGCCGGTTGCGCGGGTGGCTGTGTCTTCAGCATGTTGCATCCAGGTCGAGGCTGCCCAAGTCCCCATCAGTGACGTGAGGGCAACCACCACAATCAACTCGATGAGGCTAAAGCCACACTGGTCCTCGCGAGAGACAAACCCACCGTCAAAGGACACTACCTGCTGAGCCACTAGCGCACCACAAATGTAAATACATTACTGTCACCGGCGGCGCACTGCGCATCGGCGAGCAACGGACTGTAAGACATGACGGGCTCGCTCATCGCGTTCTTCACAACGACTGGCCCACTGGTGCCGGCAATCGTCACATATTCAGCAATGCGCTGGAGAATCGCGGCAAGGCCAGGACACGCAGCCTGATTCACGTCACGCAGCGTCAATGCGAATGCAGTCCCCGATTGACCGCCTGGCATCGCATACGGCTCAAGGTGCACACCTCCCTTGCCAGAAGAGCTCGCGCCCAAACCATGTAAGACACGAGCACCGGGCCCCACCCCACTGACGAGAACAACGCTAGAGGTACGTAACGCATTTGCGAGGACGCCAGTATCGATCCCGGCATATGGCGCAACACCAAAGCCCTGTGTTGTCGCTTTCATTCTTGCCACAAAACGCTGCAGCTCTTCGGCAACCCGCGGCACCTTACTCTCAATCACGTAAGACTGAATCGCAGGGATACCCAATATCGCAATCAACATGATGATCGTCGTCACAATTGAGATCTCGATTAATGAAAACCCTCGCTGTAGACCTTTCGGCTGCGCGTACGCTAACCAACGTTTATCACTTCCTAACCTATGAACCATTCCATCCCCTTGAAAAAAATAACCCGTATCAATGCGCATAATGAATACTCAACGCGTGCCTCAGCTCATCAAACACTCGGAAGTGCCAGAACAGAACCCCGAGCACAATGGACAACGCGCTGAGCAACAAACTCCAGCGCAAGAATGTGGCTTGCCGATGAATCACTACCAGGCTGCTTGATCCAAGTCGTTCGCAGGTGCGCTCTAGCGCAGTGTCCAGACCGAGTGTGCTCACCATGTCAACGAGGTACCACCAAATATCCGAATCGATGAGCCCCGAATCGAGGGCATCGATGACTGAAGCACCCTGATCGAGTCGCTGAATCATGCTTTGCAAATGCGCCTCCAACCAGGGACTCAAATGCCGTGACTGCAGGACAAGAGCATGCCTCAACCGCGTTCCCGTATTGCCCTGCCGATTAAGGATGACTCCTAGGAGCGACAAAAATCGAAGGCTATGCACACGCCGATAAAACAACCACATCCCTACGTTATCGAAGCGGCGCCGCCAAGCGCCAACCCAATTAGGCAAGGACCAGAACAGCATTGCGACAAGCACCGCCACTAGCAACGCGATGAATAAGCCCGTCTCTCGCAAGACCGTTGCGAAGAACTGCAACGCTTTGGTCCACGAGCCAAACAATTCCACAGGGACCGCCGAAAACACGCGGGCAAGATGATCTGCCGTGTACATAGGAATCGACATCACAGCCCCAATTGCCACAAGCACCGCAACAAACCCGACTAAAGCCGTTTGCATGAATGTCACCTTGGCACCATCCAGTAGCTGTGACATGCTCGCAAGCTTTCGAAACGTTGCTACGAGCGCATCGGCACCCATATTTTGAGCATTTTGTATCGCGATTAAATCTTCAAGTGGAAACGCGCCAAACCATGTCGCGAATAAATCCCCTCCGGAGAGGGGGTAACGCTGCAGCCAAATGTCACTCAACGCGCCTCGACAATTTCGACCGCGCATGCGCTTGGCATCGTCTTGGAAAATACTGAACAAGTTTTTTGTTCCGCCAGTTGCGTCAATTAAGTCTGCCAGATAGAGGTAGTAGTCTCCTCGCTGCAATCGAAAACGCCAGGCCAAATATCTCAGGCGATACGCTTGAAAGGTATCGCGTAAATAGCTGCGAAGACGCACTCCGCTAGAATGCTCACGCAAGACTGCACCCATCGCTCGATGGTTGCGTCAAGGCACCGAAATTTGATTCAAGCTCTCTAGGATCAAGCTGCCCGATGCTCATTTTGTAGAGTGCGCACTCGCGAGCGGATTTGCCTCGCATATCCGGGTCAGCGCAAGGCGTCTTGACGCGGCTTGACACCCAGTGGCGCATCTCAACTTGATCTGCTCGACCGAACAAAGAAAATAGCTCTGCATCCTGCCCCATGGAAAGCATCTCCGCGACTGCCGTTCTTCCTTTGACTCCACTCATCAACGGCACTTCGCTCTTACAATGATTACATCCCACTGCGTTGCAAAATCGTAGTGAGGAGCCCGGAATGCCAAATATCCGCTCAATGCAAGATGACCAATTGATCCACCACTTCACGCTACGGTTGATATGACGCGCGCACGGCAAAGAGCTTGAATTCAAAAATTCTTTAAAGTCGAACGCACAATGTGGGCAGAGTTCACGCAAGAGCACTTGATACACAAGAAGTTTAAGCACACCAGGAGCCGCCAAAAAATCCCTTGGGATCCCAATAAAACTTGAGCAGAGACGTTCGGGTATCAATAAAGCCGAACCGGCGTGCACCGTTGTGTAGAGACTTACCCCAGAGGCTGCCAAGTCAACAAACGCTCGACCCGCTGCTTGATCTCGAATTTCGCCGATCAGTAAATCATTCATGGCCGAGCGTTTAATTGACTTAAGCTTTCTATCAAACACAACCAAGTCATCGCCATGCACACCGCGCACAACCGAATTTTGTAACGCATTGGGGATTGCGTACTCAGCGGGATCCTCGAGAGTAATTATTTTTCGATAGGAAGGTATTGCGCGCAACAGGGAGGCAATTGTGGTGGATTTTCCAGAGCCGACGGTCCCTGCAAGGATGATCGCGCCACCTTGAGACAGGCGTGCATCCTCAAGAAGCTCTATCTGTGACGGTAAATACCCAAGCTCTGCTAACGTAGGCGCTACCGACTCAACGTCGAGTCGTAATAAGCGCATGCACACCGATGGACCTGCATCCGTGGCAAGCGATGCCCAACGAATGACATGGCGTCGTCCCTGACACGTGCGAACAAACCTACCCTCTTGCTCTATCGAGGGGTCAAATACTGCGCCGTTTCCCCCCTGAACCTCCATCCATGTCACAGCCAACATATCGAGCATCGTTGCGGTTGGAATGTGTGCGTAACGTGGGGGGCAGACATAACGACCCGCAATCGTGAACCAAATACTTGACTCCGCGTGCAGCCTTTGCACATTGAAATGAATATCACTCGCTTTTCTAGAAACTGCCCACTCGATTACCTCGGTCATAATTCCGCTAAGTGCACTTCCCAGTATTTCGCGGGCGCCCGGTTCTTTAACTGCCCTAGGCAACAACCCATCGCCTTGCGCGACCGCCAAAAATAGCGCGGGTGGCAAGACATATAAGCCAGGATCGGCCATCGGTCGGCCCTGGGCCTCCAACAAATCAAGGAGCGCTTGCGTTTGATCTTCATTTCGAAATGCCTCCAATACAAAAACACCAACACTGTTGTCCTCGAAACACACGGGGAACATCCTGCCCTGGAGCGCGACGACGTCGAGCTCTTGCATCAGCGTCTTGACAAAAGCGGGCTTAAGAGACTTGAGGGCGCTACGCGTACTCAGTTCGATATAGGGGCGCTGCACCCAAGCTGAACGTGCCCCCTTCATGGACGTCGGACTCCAAGGCAAAGCACCTCAGGATTTCCCGAGTTCTGTAAATGCACGCAAGGTGGCACGATGCGTTCTAGTGTGTGTGTGCGGGACCGCCCCAGCACCGGCTGCGCGCGTGCCGCACGAAAAACATGCGGCTCCGCATCAATCAGAATTTCGGCCGTGAGTGACTTTCCCACTCCGTAGATAGCCAGTAGCAACATTTCGCTATCGTTGACAACAGCCGGTCCTGGACGCTCAAGCGACCCAACGACACTGCGACGTGCTGCGATAAGCGCCGCTTGTGTGTCCAGTTTGAGTAATTCATCTATGGTGATCACTTGCGTGGGATTATTAGCGTTAACTGCTGTCGTCGCACATACCAGCATGCCACCCACGAACCGCGCACTCATGGTGCCCCACACCAAGAACTGCCTACTGAATCGTTTCAAATAAGTCTCCAATTAATTGCACAACTAACTGACTTCTGGCGATACCAACGCCAGACATTGCGTCAACACTGAGGCTCAGCGTGCGCCAATGCATGGAAGTCTTTAATCCGCTGAGCGCGGCGATCGAACGCATGGGACCCTTTATCGCAACGCTTCGCTTTTGCCAAGACACCAGCGCGTCTGGTCTCGCCAAAGGAACGCCTTGTCCGTCGACTGGTGCCGTGATGGCCAAGCGTGCAGGCGCCCCAACTTGAATCGATTCAAATGCTGGGCTTACCTCTTGCAAATAGTTCATCCAATCTTCGCGCTCGCGACGACCAGTCAAGTTCAGTGACTGGGCCGCGTGCTGGACAGTCCAGGTCAGCACCGCGTGGTCCAAATCAAAGGGGCGAAAGATCCAGCCTTGTGGGGTCATCCCCTCGAGGCTCTTGTTCAAGGCGGAACGATTCTCGCGTTGGTAGCGCGCCATGCAACGCCATTCCAATCCCTTTGACTCACATTGAATTTGCTTAAGCTTCCAACCTGCTACGTATAGGGGGGCCTGGCGCCATTCGTCGAGCACTTGCGCAATATGCAACGCAGTATGAATCGGATACAACTCTGCGATGCGCCGCACCGCCTCGTCCCAACGCATGGCCTCGCTTGGCGTTGGTTCAGAAGCGACCCGCACCGGATCTAATGTTTGCGTGAACAACATCGCAGCCACCCCCGCGAACAAGATGACAGCAAGCAGTATTTTCGGCACTCTGCGCTTGCCGAGTCTAATCAATCGACTCGGCACCTCCGGTCGAGGCAAAAGCCACTCTGGTGGTGCAGACGCATCAAACAACGGCAGCCAACACACGTCTAGCTCGGGAAATCGCAGAGCTAGCAACGAAAGGAGCTCTTCCGTCTGCTCTGGACTAACAAACCACTTATCGGATTGCACGAGCACCTGCCCTTCGTGCGCCGCCACCACCCAATAGCCGTGCTGAGTGTGTGGCAACACGCATGCAACGGTACCGCTAGCATGTGCACGCGCGTATTGCATGGCCGCAGAATACAAAAGATCGCTCCGCAGTTCTTTTGCAGAAGTCACCTTACCGTAACCAAGTACCGCACCGGGCTCCTGACTAACCAAGTAATGCGTTGCATGCAGCAGACGCGCCCGCTCTCGCCCCATCTGCAAGGGCCGTCCGCCTAACAATGGGGTCCATTGCAAGCCAAAGAGGAGCTGAGCGCCCATGTCAAGAGTGATAGTACGCAAGTGCTCTTGGCCAGAGAGTTCATGCGTTGCGTGCGCTGCCAACACCTCAGAAACCCTCTTCTACTTGAGCAGTCAACATAATCAGCGTCGCGGTACGCCCTCGCTTGAGACGATCGGCTCCGCCTAGCGCAAGCGGTGCGTCGGCTGTCACGCGAGAGCGATCGGTCGCGTCATTCTGCGCATCGAACCCTGAGATCAACATCGGCTGCCCGGGCTTAAGAGCAATTTGCTGGACAGTGCCGTGACCGTCGATGGTGATTTGCTGTATTTGCAGCCGATTGTTTTCCTGGCCGACAACGACCGATTTAAGCGGCTGCGCTACAGTATTGTCATAAGCAACCGACAACAAAATTTGGCCATCCTCTTGTACATCCGGCAAAAGCGTTAGAAATGCGCCGACTGTCTCCTCTTTTTGCGTCACGGAAACGGAAGTGCTGCCGGCGCTATTCATGATTTGTCCAGCAGGCGCGTTAGCTGAGGATTTCACTTGATCGATGTATGTAAACGTCGTGCGCACCGCATGCGTCACCGGCCTACGGTTAAGCGTCAGCACAGGAATCGTCACATGGCGTTGAATCGTTCCATACTTTGACAACGCACTTAACACCGCTTGGGTCCGCAGTGCACTGGTACTGGCCGCTAGGCGAGCCTGAGTACTTGCGACAGAGGTCGCTGCGGGGGAACCGGCGAGACCTGCCGCAAGTTTGCCATGCGCGAAGACGGTTTCCCAATCAAGGCCTAACTCTGAGTCTTCGTGCGTGGCAATCGTGATTTCTTCAAAGATCAGCCGAATCCGCTTGGTCAGGATTCGATTTTCTCGCTCGAGATAGGTTGATATTTCTGCCAAAGCCTCTGGAATATCAGTAATGACAACCGAACTTGATGCGCCAGGCTGCGCCGCGACCACCGCAGCACGACTCAGAAACGGCTCCAAGCGACTCTTTACGGCTTCCATCATGTGTTGAGTCGAGCCAGTCAGAGATGTGCGAGAAGAATGATCAAACCCGCCTCCTTTGGCGCTGACACTGCGACCTAAACGCGCATCGGCCTGCGCGGATAGACTGAGTACTCGCAAATCAAATACCCTTGTTTGTGTACGAAAAAATTCGATGGCACGGTCGTGATAACGCCAATGGACAGACAAGCGACGTGACACGGTATCCAGCACATCACTCAGAGGATAGGAGCCCTGCAGTAAGGAGATAGTGTGCGGCATCGCAACACCTCCGTTAGCCTGCGTGATGGTTAAGCGTGGCAAGAAATTTTCAGCAGGCAACAAGGCCTCGGGCTTGATGCGCACAGCAATGCCCGTGGCACGTGTGACACGCTCAGCAAGCGTCGGCAAATCAATTTGCCCATCGCGATACATTAGCGTTGTATCGATACGCGCTCGCAACGCTGCAGGCAAGGTGAACTCACGGGCGAGTGGCACAGCTCGACCCACCAGCCAAGGACGATTAACTTGCTGGGAACGCTGCCTCTCGTCTTTTTGTGTAGCGATGCGTTGAAACTTCTTGTGTTGCCGCACAATCTCGGACTGTTCTTTGGTCGCCACACCGATCTGCTCAGCGATGCGTTGATGCATTGTGCAACCCGATAGCAATGCAACGGGCACCACCCCAAGCAGAAGGAAGGAACGTGTCTTCATATCCCGGCACCTTGCTCAGTCGTACGATCGCAATATTCAGACAGCGGTACGATACGCAATACGCGATTGGAGTAGAAGCATGGCTGCAAGGGACGATCTGATAACTCGGTTGCACTGACGAGTGCGCGCACGGAATCAACAAAATCGTCGGTGAACGTAGCCCCTGCTGTGAGCGGAATATCTACATCTATCACCCAGTGTTCTGGTTGAAACCTCCATCCTCCGATCGATGCCCAGCGCCCCAAGGCTTGACGCAGATGCAGGTCTTTCGGCGTGACAACATAGACAACTGACGAAGCGATAGGTGTATGGTCGCGAGGTGCTGGAGTAGACTGCGCGACTGTGCTGTCTTCCTTGGGTACTGCCACGCGGCGAGCGCGCGCCTGCAGAGACCCCGCGCGAAACTGTAGCTGTAACCAATGCCCTTCGATTACTGTGTAAGGCCCTTGCAAACGGTAGGGCAACACGTGCTCCGTGTGCCCATCCAAACCCACTATCGCCGGCACGGCTTGCTGCGCGCCCCATTGAAGCCAGGTGCGGGATGTGTCAGAAAAAATTTGCAATGGCGCGACCGACCGGTCACCCGAAAGACGCCAACCAAAGTCCAGCTTGCCCGCCGGCGTCTCGACGCTGGAATCAGTGAGAGGTCTACTATCGTTGCTGACCTTTGTGCATCCCAACACGCAAAGAGAAAACAACAAGAGTAGCGTTCGGCCAACGATCTTCCACATAGCTTGTCACAAAAAAAGAAACAAGCCCTATGTTGTCGCGGAGCACCTTAGATGACAATTGTGAAGGACACGCATGGATCAAGTTGCCATAAAAAAAGGGAGCACGCTGTGCCCCCCCCTTTACTCATCTAAGCCTACGGTCTTAACGACGTGCTGGAGCAGCTGGCTTTCCTGTTGGCAAGCCTTCATTTGAAATATGTACGGATTGTTCCTGCGCCATCATCAGGGCAGCAACGGGCGGTGTTTTGCCCGACAGCGCGGCATCAAGCTCACCACTCAGGATAGGCTCAATACGCGGATAGTTTCGCAACCGAAATCCTCTACTGTTTTTATCGTTGGCTTGTCGCATGCTATCCACAACTTGCTTTGCGCCAGGAATGCGGTCGTAGAACCCGCCTTCGCTCGAACGAAATGCCGCATCGGTCAAAGGCAGAAATCCAGTGCGCTGGTGCCACGCAGTCGCAATCACGGGCTCAGAGAGAAACGCCAAAAATGCCATTGTGGCCTTGTTGTGTTCTTTAGATTGGCCAGCAACCGCCCACAGTGCGGAACCACTCACGAAGGGACTACCCGCTTTAGGTGTTACTTGATCATAAAAAGGCATGGGTGCCACGCCAAAACTAAGTCCTCGGGTATTTTGCATTTGCGCCAACGCACCGGACGTTGTAGTGATCACCGCACAACGATTGTCAGCAAACATACGATCGGCCTCGTTACCGTTGCCGTTATGCGTCAGCAGTTCCGACCGTTTCCAGCTAACCATGATCGAAATATGCCGCATGAATACAGCATCGGAAAGATTGAGCTGAGGAGCGCGTGCGTTATCCAAACCGTTGGTCGGTGTCACGTAAAGCGCGCCGTTAATCGGTGCGAGGTTCTCAAGATGCGTATTAACTTGATAGCTAATAGCAAACGGGCACTGGTAATGGGCTTTATCACGCAAGGCAAGCAGATGGTCTTGCAACGCTGGCCATGTCTTGGCGGGCTGCGCAGGATTCAAACCGGCTTTTTTGTAGCCGTCCACGTTGTAAAACATTACCGGAATCTCAGCCATAAACGGGAAAGCAGTCAGTTGACCTTTCGCGTCACGCATAAATCCTGTGGTTTGATTTAAAAACCACTTGGAGTCTTTAATCGGATACTGTTTGAGCAACTGATGCAGGGGGACAATATCTTTGTGTTGCGCAATGATTTCTGGCGAACGGTTGTCCTCAAGCTGAATTAATGCTGGCTTCTTTTTTGCAAAAGCCGCCCGCGTTTCTTCGCTACGCAAAGCGGCTTGATCGGGGAAGGCCTTCAAAACAACCACGACCTCGCGCTGGTCGCCATTGAATTGCTTTGCTAATTTTTCAAACTCACTTTTGTGCGTTGCACGCAAGGTGTGCCAGACTTCCACTTCGACGGGATTAGCAATGACTGCGCCGCTGAACAAACAGCTGACGCCGAGAACTACAGCAATACGATTGAGAAACGTCACGCTAGACTTCCTATTGAGAAAAGGCTGAACTACAAAATTTAGAACTATTTTAATGCGGCTAGATCGGCTTCTGACGTAAACGAATCGGCAAAAAAAGCGTCGTCAGGCAAATGACACTGCGCCACGAACTCTCGCCGCGCGGAATCCACCACGATGGGGGCTCCACAGGCATACACCTGATGACCGGCTAGATCAGGGAAATCTTGCATCACCGCTTTGTGTACGAATCCAGTGCGCCCAGTCCAGGCATCTTCCGGCAAGGCATCTGATACAACCGGGACATAGCTGAAATTAGGAATGGTCGCTGCCCAGTTCTGCGCGAGTGCGTGCATGTAGAGATCGCTCGGACGTCGACCCCCCCAGTAAAGGGTCACTGGGCGTTTAATTTCTTGATGCACCATGTGCTCAATGATTGCTTTAATCGGCGCAAAACCAGTGCCGCTCGCGACCATCACAATCGGCAAATCGCTGTCTTCACGCAAAAAGAATGAGCCAAGCGGCCCTTCAATACGCAGAATCTCGCGCTCTTTCATTTGGGTGGCGCCCGCACCAAACACGTGATCCGTAAACAATCCGCCGGGTAGGTGACGAATATGCAACTCGAGTGCAGCGGCCGCGTGAGGAGGGTTGGCCATCGAATAGCTTCGACGCTTGCCGTCCTTCAGAATCAATTCGACATACTGGCCCGCATAAAACTTGAAGGTCTCCGTCGCGGGCAGTTGTAGCTGCAAGACAGCCACGTCTGCTGCAGGACGGGAAATAGAGGTCACGCGCGACGGCAATTTACGTACTTGAATATCAGAGGCTAAGCGAATCTCGCGGGACTCGACCACCAGATCGCTGGTAGCACGCGCCTGACACAACAACGTATATCCTGCCTCGCGCTCTTCAGGGGTCAGTACCACTTCGGCGCTAGGCACCGGCTGTATTGTGCCCGACACAATCTTGGCTTTGCAGGTGGAGCAGGCACCGCTGCGACAACTGTAAGGCAAGAGAATGCCTGCGGCTAAGGCCGCATCCAAAACGGTTTGCTCAGCCGTCACTGTGAACTGGTGTTGGCTTGGTGCGATAGTGACTTGAAACGTCATGAGACTTGCTGCCCTATAAGATTCAGATATAACTTGCTGCGCATTTTACTTTCAAAGCACGGGCGACAGAACCGGATTTTTCGAACGAATATCAAGCAATTTTCCCTTACGGGCCCGCTTCGAGAGATATTCCCTTAACTGGGCTCCTGAAACAACGTCCTCAACCTGCTTATTTCTGTAGAGACCCACCACGCGCATGCCGGCCTTAGAAAGCGGAATGCACTGCGCCAACTTATCTGGGGCATCGATACCCATCAGAATGGTTCCTCGCCCGCCCGACGCAAGTGTTTTGACCTCGTCGAGCGCAATCACCAAGAGCCGCTGGCGAGTCGACATCAACGCTAAATGAATCGCCCCCTCAAACACGGGGACTGGACGAATCAACGCATCCTGATCTTCAAGGGTGATGAACTGCTTGCCGGCCCGTTGTCGCGATGCCATGTCAGAAACTTTCGAAATAAAACCAAATCCCTGTGCCGTTGAGAACAAAAACCGTGACTCCGCGCTCGCGGCAAGCATGTGCTCAATCTGACTGCCTGGAGCCAAATCAATCATTGATGTGACCGGCGCCCCATCCCCTCGCGCCGAAGGTAAGCCAGACACGGCAACGGAATAGGCCCTGCCGTTGCTTCCCAAAGCGACCAGTGTGTCAGTGCTTCGGCACTCAAAGACACCGTAACAATCATCGCCGGCCTTGAAATTGAACTGGGACGCGTCATGCCCATGCCCCTGGCGAGCACGCAACCACCCCTTTTGCGACACAATCACGGTGATTGGCTCATCAAGCAGGCGGACCTCCATCACCGCGCGCTCAGCAACTTTAATCAGCGTGCGACGATCATCCCCATACTGCTTCGCATCGGCTTCGATTTCTTTAATGATCAGACGCTTCAAGGCGGTCGGCTGATCAATCAGCTCTTTAAGCTTCTCTTGCTCGGCACGCTTCTCCGATAATTCTTGTTCGATCTTGATGCCCTCGAGACGCGCAAGCTGTCGCAGACGCATATCGAGGATGTCATCGGCCTGTCTCTCAGTTAGTTTGAAGCGCTTCATCAACGCTGATCGCGGTTCGTCCGATTCGCGAATCGTTTGAATCACTTCATCAACATTCAGATACACCAACATCCGACCTTCGAGTACATGGATACGGTCACTGACTTTGTCGTAACGATATTGCGTGCGGCGAAGAACCGTGTTCGTGCGAAAACCAATCCACTCAAG
>CAIUZV010000024.1 GCA_903903735.1 uncultured beta proteobacterium
GTGGAAAGGGAGTCAAGGGCGTACGTGGAGCGTATCCCGGTGACTTGTATTGTCATGTTGTGGTTGAAACGCCGGTCAAGCTTAATGACGCGCAAAAGACAATCTTGCGGCAGTTCGAGACTTCGCTAGGCGAGGGCGGTGAACGCCACTCGCCGCAAAGCAAATCCTGGACCGATCGTGTTAAGGAGTTTTTTTCGTAAAGTCACCCGCAGCCACACTACTAAAGTTTTGTGGCTGTAGATATTTACGTAAAGCCGCATTGACTTGTTCAACAGTTAATGCGGCTACTTTTTTGTCAGATTCCGCCGACCACTTAAAGTCACGTCCGGTTTCCATATAGTTGAGCCAGCGGCTCACGAGGTTGCCGTCCTGGGTGCGCGAAAGTTTGCGGTAGTTCAACAACGCGTCGATTGCCTCTTTGACTTCGGTCTCGGTGAAGCCATCCTTGAGCGCGCGCTCAAACTCTTCGCGAATCCCTGCTTCAATCCGCTGGCGATTCTCTGGCGCGTAAATAGCGAAGACCGACCATGAGCCGCTAGGCTCAAAGGCGGAAACATTCAGGCGCGTGCGTACGTTATAAGACAGGCCGTCTTTTTCTCTGATGCGCATCCAGAGTCTAGAGGTTTCGGATCCCCCCAACATAAAGTTTGCGAGGGACAGTGCCGTAAAGTCAGGATCCGTATCCTGCAGCTTGATCATACTGCTAGCGATATAGAACGCATTTGCTTTGTCGGGTGTATCGGCTTGCATTTGCGCAGGCTTGATGTCCCGATAAGGCTCAGGCGTCCTCTTGTACGCTGCACCAGCATTCCATTTGCCCAGAGCGGTCGTCAGCGTTTGTTCCAGTTTCGCGGCATCGAAGGCGCCGACCGCTGAAGCTGAGGTCTGCGATACACCAAAGAATTTCTGATGGTACGCGACTAACTGCTCGCGCGTGAGCGCCGCCAGCGCCGTCAAAGACTCGTCGAAGCTCGGCGTGTAACGAATATCGTCCTTTGACCAAGGGTTTCCGTGGCGGGCGAGCATACGTGAAGCAATTGCATTGGGCTCAGTCATCGAGCTCTTAATGCTTGTTGTCGTTTTGCTCACGTATTCGTCGAGCTGCTCTTGGGCGAAGTTGGCTTGTTGTACAACCTCAAGAACAAAGCTCGTGAGTTCGTCGATGTGTTTGGCCGTCGTCGATAACTGTATGGTAAGTCCACCACCAGCGCCCGAGACGCCAACCTGGCCGCCCAACGCATCGATACGGTCAGTGATTTGTTGGCGAGTCTGTGTTGCAGTCCCTTTAAGCAGCAGGTCCGCCACAGCAATCGTGTTGAAGCGCTGCCCTTTGAGTGAGTCCACATCGCCAAACTGCATTTGAATGGCGACATGTACACGGTCCCCACGAGATTCTTTTGGTAAGAGGGCAAGTTGGAGCTTGCCATTCTTGAGGCTGACGGTTTTGCGTTGGGTACGCGCGTCGATGTTGTTGGGATCGGGGTCGAAGGCCGAGGCTTGTTTGAGTCCGGCATCTCCGGTGTAGCCTTTCAACTCTTCTTGCAGGTTTGGTTTACTAAACTGAGGGGCGCGGCTTGGCTTATCCGTTGGGATATAGACCCCCTCCGTACGATTTGATTGAACCAAAAACCGGTCAGCAGCCTGTTGAACTTCCGTGAGGGTTGCCGCGCGGATCCGATCCCGACTGACAAAAAACAGACGCCAATCTCCAAGAGCAATCGCCTCGGTGAGTGCTGCGCTTATTTTTTGCGGATCGCTAAAGCCCTGATCCCAGGCCTTGAGCCATTGGTTGCGTACGCGATCAAGCTCCTCGTTCGTAAACGGTTCTTTTGCAATGTTTTCAATGGTGGAGGTGAGTGTGTTGAGCGCACGTGTTTGATCCATGTCGGCTTGTAAGCTTGCGCCGAACATTACGCTGCCTGGCGCGGTGCGATCCATCGTGAACGCAAAAACGCCGGCCGCTAATTTGTTGGCAACGAGCGCTTTGTATAAACGCCCCGAGGGTGTATCACCAATAATCATGCTGGCGAGGTCTAGCGCTGCAAATTCTTTATGGGCGGCAGAGGGGACGTGGTACATCGCTGCGATCACCGGCGAGCCACCCGTGCGGCGCAAGGTCACGCGGCGCTCGCCGTCCTGGGCGGGCTCAACCGTATATTCTGGGGGGAGTTTGCGTGTTGGCTTGGGAATTTTTCCGAATGATTGAACGATGTCTTTTAATGCAGCCTCAGGATCGAATTTTCCAGCAACCACCAAGACGGCGTTGTCAGGTTGGTAGTAGGTTTTATAAAACTCACGCAGCTTGGGGATATCGACATTTTCTACATCCGAGCGTGCACCGATCGTGGTCTTCCCGTAGTTGTGCCATTCGTAAGAGACGCCTAACATCCGCTGCATCAGAATTCTGAACGCATTGTTTTCGCCATTCTCCATCTCATTACGTACAACCGTCATTTCTGTATCAAGGTCTTCGCGCTTGATGCTTGCATTGATCATCACATCGGCCTGCCACGACAAATACCACGCTAGCGTCTGTGGGTTCGATGAAAAGCTCGCGTAATAGTTAGTGCGGTCAACCGAGGTCGTACCGTTTGCCTGCAGACCGCGTTTGGAAAACTCTCCAAGCGCATTCGGCATGTTGGGCGTACCCTTGAACAACATATGCTCAAGGAGGTGAGCCATACCCGTTTCGCCGTAGTTTTCGTGACGCGATCCAACCAAATAAGTCATGTTGACGGTGGTGCTGGGTTTGGAGTCGTCCGGCGCCAGCAAGATGCGCAGACCGTTTGCCTCCAGACGGTATTCCGTGACGCCCTCAACCGATTGCATGGCCGTCACGCCTAGAGGCGGATTAACAGCCCAGCTAGCCGAACTGAATAGAACAAGGGCCACGCCGACAAAAATATTTTTTAGAGCGCCAAAGAGCTGCAACATACGGACATTCCTGAGAGAGGATCAGAACCGGTTGGAGTGTCCGGGTCGCAATAGGTTCACTTCGAAAGCAGTCTCATGGCCTGTTCGATGCCTGAAACCGTGACGGGGAACATTTTGTCTTGCACGATATTACGAATGAGTGCAATGGACTGACGATATTGCCAAGAGGCTTGAGGTTCAGGGTTTAACCATACGGATTTGGGCCACGCGCTCACCATGCGTTGCAGCCATTCAGCGCCGGGCTCTTTGTTGTAGTGCTCGACCGAGCCGCCCGGCTGCAGGATCTCGTAGGGGCTCATGGTGGCATCCCCCACAAAAATCAAACGCCAATCCGAGTTGAATTTACGCAAAACGTCCCAGGTCTCGAAGCGTTCCATTTGACGGCGTCGGTTGGATTTCCATAAGTGTTCATAGGGGCAGTTATGAAAGTAATACACCTCGAGGTTACGGAACTCGCTGCTGGCCGCCGAAAAGAGCTCTTCGACACGAGCGATGTGATCATCCATGCTGCCACCCACGTCAAGCAGCATCAATACTTTGACGTTGTTGTGGCGCTCGGGGACCATCTTGATGTCCAAATAGCCGGCATTGCGCGCGGTGCTGGCGATCGTGTCGCCTAGATCTAGTTCAAAGTCTGAACCTTCGCGTGCGAAGCGCCTGAGTCGACGCAGGGCAACTTTAAAGTTGCGTGTGCCGAGTTCAATGGAGTCGTCATAGTCGCGAAAGTTGCGCTCGTCCCAGACTTTGATGGCAGAACGCCCGCCGCCGGAGCCACCGACGCGAATACCCTCAGGGTTGACTCCCCCATTCCCAAAGGGCGATGTGCCGCCGGTGCCGATCCACTTA
>CAIUZV010000025.1 GCA_903903735.1 uncultured beta proteobacterium
GAAGTGGATAAATATTCTTGATAAGCGGTTTAACTTGCATCTACTTCAGGACGGTGTGCGCACGCTTTGGTTGGTCAAGAAGCCGACTCAATACGGTTATGTCACGTCAATTGAGGCCTTCGATCATCAGGGCGAGCTAGTAATTACGTTTTTTGGTGAGCGCGAGCTAGATAGCCCTGAACTTCAGTCTTGGAGAGACTTAACGGAGTCACTTGCGGTGGAGGCGGAGTCATGCATACATTAAAGCAATCCGCTATCGAGTCGGTTGGCCGGCGACAGCTGCTCCAGGCAGGCGGGATCGGCCTCCTATCTGGATTTGGCATCGCGGATGCCGCACAATCTCGCTCGAGCCTGAAGAGCCGTATCGTATGCGTCGGAGGCGGGATTACTGAGATTATTTGCGCACTGGGCTACGAGTCTAGCCTTGTTGGCGTGGACACTACCTCTAGATATCCCCTAAGTGTGCGGCATCTCCCAAGCGTTGGATATGCGCGCCATCTATCGTTAGAGGGTGTACTAGCCTTGGCGCCACAACAGGTAATCGTCGGGCACGACGCGGGACCACTCGCAGTCTTGTCTCGTTTGCGCGAAGCGAGCGTATTGGTGTCTAGAGTCGAAGACGGGCAGACGCTCGACGCGCTGATGTCGCGGGTAAAACAAATTGGACAACTATTAAAGTGCGTTGGTCAGGCGCAGGCGCTGATTCAGAAGCTCAACGTTGAGTGGGATGCTCTGAGGCAAACACTCGCTATACCTGCTCACACGATTCGCGTGATGTTTGTTCTTGGGCAGACGCCGAGTCAAATGCTGGTTGCTGGGACGGACACGGGTGCGGATGCAATGCTGAAGCACGCAGGGCTTCAAAATGCTTTTTCAGGCTTTAGGGGATATCGCCCCGTTACTGCCGAGGCCATCATCGCGGCACAACCCGACTTAGTCGTCTTGACTCAGCCGGATGCATTGACACCTAAAAACGGCCTCAATAGCCGTAGCGTGATCGACCAGTTTACGGGGCTCTCTGCGACACCAGCGGCTCGTCCGAGCCGCTGGCTAGTGTTTGACACCATGTATCTCTTAAGTTTTGGTCCTCGGCTGCCAGATGCGATACTGACGCTACGTCGCGCGTCAATTGAGGCGATGCGCGCATGAGCCAACGCCTCTTTAGGCCAGTGCAGTCTGCTAGCTTGATCCTCTTGGGTGTTCTGCTCGTGACGATCGTCGTTGCGACAGACGTTGGTGCCATCTTAATCAATGGATCAGCATGGTTGTTTTGGCTCGAGCCTCTCGACCCAGAGCCGTTTGTTGTTGGACAACGCCATGTTTTATGGAATATTCGTATTCCTCGTGTGTTATTCGCTGGGCTGATTGGCGCATCTCTTGGCTTTGCGGGTGCGCTGACACAGGCGTTGTTTCGTAACCCTTTGGCCGAACCAGGATTGCTCGGAGTTTCATCTGGTGCTGCGTGTGCGGCGTCCTTGTCGATTGTTTTTTTAACGCAATTTCCTGGACTGGCATGGTTGTCGGGGCACTGGTTGTTACTCCCAAGTATCGCTTTTTTTGGGGCGGTTTTTGTATGTCTTGTTCTAGATAGACTCTCCCGTACATGGATGGCGGGGTCGGTGGGAGGGCTGCTGTTGACAGGTATTGCTGTCAACGCACTCGCAGGCGCAGTGATCGGCTTGTGCGCGTACATGGCGACCGACACGCAGCTACGCAGCCTGACGTTCTGGACGCTTGGCTCCTTGGCAAGCGCAAGCTGGACATTGATCGCAGGGGTGGGTGGATTGTTTGCGAGCATCTGGATCGCGACACGGCCGCTTATCCAGAGCCTAAATGCGTTGATGCTTGGGGAAAGTATTGCGAGGCATATCGGGGTGTGTTTGCCACGCCTCCGGCTTCGGGTCATCTTAATGGTCGCGGGTCTTGCTGGGTTCGCGGTCGCTTTTTGCGGTGTGATTGGATTTATTGGATTGGCAGCGCCGCATTTAGTACGACTGGTTGCAGGTGCCGATCTGCGGCTGGTGCTATCACGCTCTGCAACGGTGGGAGCTATTTTGCTCATTTGTGCGGATGCCTTTGCGCGTTCAATCGCTGTACCAGCGGAAGTCCCTGTCGGTATTTTTACAGCATTATTGGGTAGCGCATTCTTTTTTTGGCTGTTAGGACGACACCGTCAAGGTCTGGCATGAGCCCTACCGTGCCGCTGTTGATGCGCCTATCCCACTCTGCGTTACCCCTTGGCACGGCGCGCTTTGGGCCATTTAGCATCGATATCGCGGCAGGCGAACGGATTGCGATACTCGGCCCGAGTGGTGCTGGAAAGTCTACGCTACTTAGATTGATATCCGGTGAATACTTGACTGAGGTGGGAGAGCGCAGCCTAGATGAAATGCCGATACAGTCTTTCACACCAGCATCCTTGAGCCATCGACTGGCGGTGTTACCACAGTCTTATCCCAACACCTTTGACATGCCGGTCAGACTAGTCATTGAGCTGGGTAGATTGGGTAGGGCGTCCCATGATGGTCTTCACGAAATTGTTAACCAAGCTGCCGCGTTGGCACGGGCAGATCATTTGCTTAGTCGCACAACACGTAACCTCTCTGGTGGGGAACTTGCGCGCGTGCATCTCGCGCGTGTATTCGCTCAGTTTTGGGACGTATGTAATGGCCTCCTGCTTGTTGATGAGCCGTTGGCTGCCTTCGACCCGGGGCTGCAGACTGAACTATTTGAAAAAATGTCTATATTCTCGCGTATGCGTAACCATGCCTTAGTCGCAGTCTTACACGATGTGCAACTTGCGCTGCAGGGATTTGAGCGATTGCTCATGATAAAGGACGGTAAATTGTTCGCCGACTGTCCTGCCTCGCGGGAGGCTTTGCCACAATTAGAACGTTTATTCGGTGTGCGATTTCTGACGCATCAGGTAGACGATGTGTTGTTCTTGCACACCGCTGGTTTGGTCGGGTATCCATAATGTTCTTTCCGCTCGGCATTCTGCATCGTCCTGCTGTGCAAGCGACACTGCTTCATCTTACGGCTATCCTCTTGCTACTAATTTGTAGTCTTGGTTTACAACAGGACGCAGGACTATCCGGACAGCAGGCGGCAGCAGATACGGTCTTGATGCTGATGCAGTATGACGAACAAGAATCTTCTGTTACGGAGGTATTACTTGCCGAAGCCACTGTGTCGATACCTGTAGCCAAGGCGGCGCCTATAAAAAAAGCGACACAAACGAGTCAAGTATCAAGCAAGCCGTCAGTACTCAATGAAAAGCGCACAACCTCAGGGCCAGAAGTCTTGTCTCAACAGGAGCATGCGCAGCCAGCGCATATCTTGAACCTGCGGCCGGACTATCCGATTACGCTACGCCAACGCGGTATCGAAGGGACGGTCTGGTTGAGAGTTCATGTCGATCGATCAGGGCTCCCCGAACAAATCATTTTGTTCAAGACGAGTGGCTACCGTTTATTCGATGAGGCAGCATTGCGAGCCGTTGCGCGATGGCGCTTTAGGCCAGCCAGATCGAATGGGCAGCATATCGCGAGCTGGGTCGAGTTTCCCGTACGTTTTATTTTGCAGGGCTAGCCGCCCCTTGTGTGCGGGCGGTCTCTTGGCGGATACGAGCAATGCTTTGTTCGAGGTTGTTCCAAACGGGTTTGTCCGGTGCGAAGCGGGCACGCATATAGTTCACTAAGCTTTCGAGCTGTTCGTCATCGAGTTGGGCTGAAAAAGACGGCATAAAGCCGATCGCCTGACTTGCAGGTTTGCGCACGCCCTCAAGAATCACCCGAATGACATTGTCTGGTTTGTCGCTATGCAAATTTGTGTTCAGCGCGAGAGGGATATTTGCACCCAAAAGCTTGGGGCCATCGCCATCGTGGTGGCAGGCTGCACAAGCCATCGTAAACATTCTTTGCGCCGATCCGAGCAAGGTCGCGCTTTGTGTTTGTGCCGCGACGACGTAGCCTTGAGCAGCTTGTACGGCTTGCTCTTGTGTGGCGACTTGCTGGAAGGAGGCGAGATAGTGCGCCATCGCTTTGATATCGCTATCCGGTACCGCTGCGAGTTGTTGTACGACGGGGGCCATCGGCCCGCCGGCGCTACCGTGTTGTCCGCTGAATCCTGTACGTAAGTAATCATAGAAGGATTGTTCCGTCCATCTCACAGGAGATTTAGAGGCAGCGGTTAAGCTCGGGGCTTCCCATCCTTTAATCCAAGCACCGGATAAAAATCCTTTGCCTAAGCGCTCTCCACCAAGGGTGTCGCGTGGGGTGTGACAGGCGGTGCAGTGTCCGACGCCGTTTACCAGATAAGCACCGCGGTTCCAGAGCTCTCCTTGATCTGCTAGGAGCGTTGTTGCCGAAGATGGCTCACTATATAAGGCATTCCACACCGACATGAGAGGACGGTAGGAAAACGGCGCGGAAAGTTGCGTGGAGGGATTTTCCTGTGCAACGGGTGCCTGCACCATCAAGTAAGCATAGATCGAGGTGATGTCCTCGTCCGTCATGTTTTTAAAGGAGGTGTAGGGAAAGGCGGGATAGAGCAGGTGACCATCTCTCGAGACACCATCGCGCATTGCGCGTCTGAAGGCTGGCAGGGACCAGGCCCCGATGCCCGTAGCCACATCTGGTGTCAGATTTGTGGAGTACACCGTACCAAAGGGTGTTTGTATGCCAAGGCCGCCGGCGTTGGGCTTGCCCTGCTCAGAGGTATGACAGCTGACACAATTCCCCAGCGCAACAAGTTGTCGGCCTTTGTCGATGGTTTGGGCAGAATACAAGGCAGGATTGAACTGAGTGATTGGTGCGATCGGTGCCGGTCCGCGCAAACCGATCCAACTAAGTGAGAGGCCCGCAATTCCGGCTAATACTGCAGCAAGCCTCTTGGCGAACGGACGGCGCGTGGGCCAGATCGCATTTGGATTCGCTTGCGGTGGTAGGGCGCGTTGCACAGACGGTTGAGCGTACTGGGCGGGGGATGACGCATCTTGCAGAGGATTGAGCGCAGCTCGGACGACCTCAGGCGTGAAAGGCGGTTGACGAAATCGGATACCTGTTGCATCAAAGATGGCATTAGCGATCGCTGCAGTACCTGGTACCGAGGAGGATTCTCCTGCGCCGAGTGGAGCCTCGTTGGGGCGCGGCATCTGCAGCACGTCAATGACAGGGACTTGACGGAAATTCAATATCGGGTAGGAGCCCCATTCGCGGGTTGCAACGGTGTTGTCTTGTTTGCGTACAGGCACGCTCTCGTGCAAGGCTCGACTTGTCGTTTGGATAACGTTGCCATGCACCTGGTGCTCTACGCCCGCGGGATTGATCGTCATCCCCGCGTCATGCCCCACCACAATGCGTTTAACGTGGACCTCTCCGGTACGACGGTTGACCTCGACGTCTGCGACCCAGGCCGCCCAGGCGGCGCCAAAACCCGGCCACTTGCTGTGGATATACCGGGCATAGGCCACGCCCTGTCCACGCAGAATATCTCCGTCCGCCTGCTGTTGTTGCGCGGCCGTGTGTGTCAGCCAGCCTGCTTTGTCGGTCGTGGCCTGCAACAGCTCCCTTGCGCGCGGATCATCTAAATAACGTAGCCGAAACTCAACCGGATCAACTCCGGCCTTGATTGCGAGTTCATCAATATAGGACTCGTGCGCGAAAGAGTTTGGGAGCGCAGAGACACCGCGTAACCAAGAGGCCCGCAAAATTGGTGGCATATCGTTAACCGTGACGCGCAGGTTATCGACTTGATAGGGTGGGCGAGCAGTGCGATCGCCCATTTCATAGGTTTGCGCGAGTGGTTCAATGGTGCGCGTCAGCAGCAGTGCAAGGGTAGGGGCGCCGTTCGATGGATAAGAGGTCTGAAAATCATACGCAGCGAAGTCTCCCTCGGCGTTCAGGCCACCGCGCACCTGCATCCACTGTGCGGCACCTTTAGGCTCCCAGAGGTTTTCTTGTTCACGCGTCAGTTGTACACGCACCGGTCCGCCGACCGCACGCGACAATAGGGCGGCATCAGCTGCCACATCGTCTGCACCGTTGCGTCCATAGCAACCTGAGGCTTCCATTCTGATGATTTCGATGTCGAGATCAGAAAGTCCGGTCAGACGCGCCAGATCTGCACGCAGCACGTGTGGATTTTGTGTTCCAGCCCACACGGTGAGCTTGTCGTTCTCTGTATGAGACCAGTCTGCCACCGCACAAGAAGGGCCGATCGATGCATGCATCTGGTAGGGCCAGATGTAGGTGCGCGATATCTCCGTGCCACCATCCTGTAGTGCAGTCTCAATGTTTCCTTCATTGATGAGTTCGCGCGGTATGGACGGGTTCGCACGCAGGGCGCGCTCCAGGTCGCTTAGGTCCGGCAGGCCAGGCCACTCTTTCCACGACACACGGAGTTGATTGGCAGCTTGCTCCGCATGTTCCTCGCGCTCGGCAACAACACCGATGAAGTCCCGGATGACCACCACTGCTTTGACGCCGGGAATGTGAGCAATCGAAGACTCGTCGACGGATTCCAGAAGATTGCCCACGAAGTCACCATGGTCGGCGCCCGCATAGGGTGGTCGTACCACGCGACCGTGTAGCATGCCTGGTACACGCATATCGTGTACAAACGTAAGCTGTCCTGTCGCTTTGCCAGGGATGTCCACGCGGGGAATCGGTTGGCCGATCGTGTGATGATCTGCCGTTGCTTTAAATGGAACGGCAAGGTCAAGCAACAAACGGATATTGTCTAAGCCGATCAGCTCTGCATAGGTAAATTGCTTGGTCGTTTCCCCAGCGCGTTCGTAAATGACCTGACCACGCTCGGTTCGAAGTTGCTGTTCAGATGTTTCCCACTTGAGCGCGGCTTGTTGCAATAGCCAACGTCTTGCTTGTGCCGCTGCGTGTCGCAAGGGCGCGCTGTGTAGTTGTATCGAACCACTAGCAATCGTTGGGCCTTGATTAGGTGCTCGACCTGTATCGCCAAGAACGACCTCCACTTGGTCCATGGCCACATCAAGTTCTTCTGCGACGATTTGCCCGAGCGCGGTACGCAGTCCTGTTCCAAGATCGACATGGCCATGCAGCGCAACGATACGTCCGTCTGACCACACTGAAAGTAGGACCTCTTGGCCCTCCGCCGGATTGGCAGGTACGGCAGCAGGTTGACCTTTTGTTGGTGGTGCAGCGGGCAGCGGGTCACGTACGACAAGTAATACTCCGCTGGCATCGATGAAGTCTTTACGCACCCGCAGCGTGTTGCTATGCGCCATGGTCATCCACCTGGTGATCATTTGCTTCGCGCATCATGCGTGCCGCACGCTGCACCGCACGCATGATTTCAACATGGGTACCACAACGACAAAAGTTGGCAGAGAACTCAGAGCGGATCTGTTGTTCAGTGGGTGACGGGTTGCGAGCCAGCAACGAGGCAGTCATCATAATCATGCCATTGAGGCAATAGCCGCACTGTGCCGCCTGTTCAGCAATGAATGCCTGCTGAATGAGGTGCGGTGTTGTGATGGTTCCAAGCCCTTCTAGGGTCGTCACACTGCGACCTTGAACGCCTTCAATAGGAATGACGCAAGACCGCGCTGCCTGTCCATCGACGAGAACGGTACAGGAACCACATTGACCGAGACCGCAGCCATATTTTGGGCCATTGAGTTCCAGGTCGTTACGTAGAAAGTGAAGAAGTGAGGTGTCAGGCGACAGTGATGTCTCATGCCTCTGACCGTTAATCGTCAGATGCAGAGCTTTGCCGTGGATGGTCGGGGAGGGCATCGGTGTTATAGACTCAGATAGGCGCGCCGGACGGCTTCGTTCGCGTCGAGCTCTTGCATCGTGCCTGAAAAGCGAATTTGACCTTTTTCTAAGACGTAGGCGCGATCGCAAACGAGATTAGCAAAGTGTAAATTCTGTTCAGAGAGCAAAATGCTAACGCCCTGTTGTTTGAGCGACAAAATCATGTGAGCCATTTGCTCAACGATGACCGGCGCAATGCCTTCAGAAGGCTCGTCTAACAAAATAAGATAGGGATTGCCCATCAAGGATCGTGCAACGGTCAACATCTGTTGCTCGCCGCCACTCATTCTGCCGCCCGGACGATGAGGCATTTCGCCAAGGTTTGGAAAAAGTGTAAATAGTTTCTCTGGCGTCCAATAGGGGGCCGGATCGCCTTGGGGCCAAACACGGGTTGCTTGGCGTCCGACCTCAAGATTTTCTAGTACCGTGAGGTCTGTAAAAATGCGTCTATCTTCCGGTACATAGCCTAAGCCTAGGGCAGCGATTTCGTGGGTGGCGTGTTGTGAAATATCGCGGTCCATGAAACGCAGCTGGCCTTGACGCTTGTCGATCAAGCCCATAATAGATTTCATGGTGGTTGATTTTCCAGCACCATTACGCCCCATCAGTGCCACGACTTCACCGCGTTCTACATTCAGGTCTACGTCATACAATATTTTTGCAGCACCGTACCAGGCTTGTAAACCGGAAACTGTTAGC
>CAIUZV010000026.1 GCA_903903735.1 uncultured beta proteobacterium
CACGCGCGCTTCCAACTCCACAGCAATCGCTGGGATATCTAACTTAGCGAACTTATCGTAGAGAGGCTTGACCAGAGCATCCTGTTGCGTTTGATCCTGGCGCACCTCTTGTGCAGAGGTGTAGCCCAAGCTTCCGGTAAACGTCCCGAGTCCAGGATATAAAACTAAATACCCCAATCCGAATAGGCACATCACAACGTACATCACCGTCCACCAGCGCGGCACTGGATTGTTTAATTCCCGTAAATCGCCATCCCACACATGTCCGGTGTCTTGCACCGTCACTGTACGAGCACCCAACCATTTGCGTTGTGAAAATATCAACCACAAACACCAAATAATTCCGAGCAACACAATGCCGGCAATGTAGTATCCCCAAAAACCACTAACAAAATCGCTCATGACCGTACGTCCTCAGTAGCTGGCTTGCTCCCTTCATCGGGCAAGACGAAAGGCAACATCGCCGCCTCATGGTTCGCTTGTCGGCGCCCTTTGGAAAATGCCCAAATAATGATTCCGATAAATGTCGCCATGGCAAGCACTGTTGAAATTGCGTTAAGCACGGCAACCATCATTTCGCTCCTTGGACTGGTTTAGTTGCAGCCTGTGCTGCCTGAGCGGCCTTACGCGCCCCGGTTCCCAAGCCTTGTAAATAGGCCACGACCGCATCCTCTTCGGTCTTGCCCTGTAAGACTTGGGCCGCCGCTGCGATTTGCGCGTCGGTATAGGGCACGCCGAGCATGCGCAGCGCACGCATGCGATCGCCGATATCGTCGCTCTTGACAGGCTGTTGTGCCAACCAGGGATAGCCAGGCATGTTTGATTCAGGCACAACAACGCGAGGATTGCGCAAATGAATACGATGCCATTCATCAGAGTAGCGCTCCCCCATACGTGTTAAGTCAGGTCCGGTACGCTTTGAGCCCCAAAGAAAGGGACGCTCGTAGACTGACTCACTCGCTAACGAATACGGGCCGTAGCGCTGCACCTCGGCACGCAACATACGGATCTGCTGGGAATGACAGCCTACGCATCCTTCGCGGATATAGAGGTCTCGTCCCATCAAACGCAAGGCGTCGTAGGGTTCAACACCGGCAGCGGGTTTAGTCGTTGAGTGCTGAAAGAACAAAGGAACAATTTGCACCAAACCAGCGAAAAGCACGACCAAAATACTGCAAACAATCATCCAACCAATGTTTTTTTCCAGTGTCTGGTGTGAAAAAAAGCCATGATTTTCTTGAGCCATATGATTCTCCTTAAGCGCCAGCGGCTGCGGTTACCAGCGTCGGAGGCACGACTACGCTATCCGACGGGATTTCTGGATTCACTGCTTTTTCGCCGACCACCGTTTTAAAGACGTTGTAGGCCATCACGCACATGCCAGACAGGTATAACAAACCACCCGCTAAACGAATTGCGTAGAACGGAAAGGTAGACTTAACCGACTCAACGAAGCTGTAAGTTAACGAGCCGTCAGGTTCTGTTGCACGCCACATCAAGCCTTGCATGACGCCGGCAATCCACATGGAAGCGATATAGAGCACGACACCAATCGTTGCGATCCAGAAATGCACTTCGATCAGCTTTGTGCTGTACATCTTTTCGCGACCCCAGAGACGGGGGATCAGGTAGTACAGCATGCCAAAGGTAATCATGGCCACCCAACCCAGTGCACCAGAGTGAACGTGCCCGATTGTCCAGTCTGTGTAATGCGACAGTGCGTTAACCGTACGAATCGACATCATCGAGCCTTCAAACGTCGACATGCCATAAAACGATAAGGAAACAACCATGAACTTCAAGATCGGATCCGTCCGCAACTTATACCAAGCGCCCGACAGCGTCATGATGCCGTTGATCATGCCACCCCAGGAAGGGGCCAACAGGATAAGAGAGAACACCATCCCCAACGATTGCGTCCAATCAGGTAAAGAGGTGTAGAGCAAGTGATGGGGACCTGCCCACATGTATGTAAACGCTAAGGCCCAAAAGTGCACAATAGAAAGACGATATGAGTAGATGGGACGTTGCGCTTGCTTTGGTATGAAGTAATACATCATGCCAAGAAAGCTGGTGGTCAAAAAGAATCCCACCGCGTTGTGCCCGTACCACCACTGCACCATTGCATCCTGCACGCCGGCATAGGCCGAGTACGACTTCCACATCGACACGGGAAGTTCAATATTGTTAACGATATGCAATACCGCAATTGTTAGGATGTATGAACCAAAAAACCAGTTCGCGACATAGATGTGTTTTGCTTTGCGCTTAACGATCGTGCCGAAAAACACAATCGCATAGGCGACCCAAACGAGGGTGATGAGAATATCGATTGGCCACTCAAGCTCGGCATACTCTTTTGAAGTCGTAATGCCCAACGGCAGCGTAATCGCTGCCCCCACAATAATTAACTGCCAACCCCAGAAGGTAAAGGCAGCTAGGGCGCCACAAAACAGACGGGCTTGACATGTTCGTTGCACAACGTAGTAAGACGCCGCAAAGAGAGCACTCCCACCAAATGCAAAGATCACGGCATTGGTGTGTAAGGGTCTTAGGCGTCCGTACGTTAACCAAGGGATGTCAAAATTAAGCTGTGGCCAGAGCAGTTGTGCGGCGATGATCACACCCACCAGCATACCGACGATGCCCCATACAACAGTCATAATCGCAAACTGTCGAACCACACCATAATTGAAGGTCTCTGCCTTCGTCGCACTTAACCTAACCATGTTCTGCGTTCCTTGAGAAATCTTTCTTCGTCACTGAATCATGCCCTACGGACACAAACGAAGCTTTGATTTGGATCAAACCTCATCGGGATAAGTGTCCCGTCGGCGTCGAAGTTGAATCGTTGTCGCGCAAAATCGACAAACTTGCGGCATCGGGGTCATCGTACTGACCAGAAAAAACCGCCCACCACAGCACTCCCCCTATCAAGGCGACGACAAACAACGACAAGGGCAGGAGTAAATAAAGGATTTCCATTTTCTTGCCTCTTGTGGCCTATGCCGCTGCTTGCGAGGAAGGCGGTGCGCGCCGCTGTGCGTTCATTAAGCGCTCTGGTAGGCGATACAGGCGCCAAGCGTTGAACATGACGGCCAGCGAGGACACGAACATCAATAACGCCGCTAGCCATGGAGTGACCAAGCCAACCGCCGCCAAGGGCATCGTCAACACATGCCACCCCAGCGACCCAAAGAGGTTTTGTTTTGCAATCGTCCGAGTCCTAGCGAAGAGCGCTGTCCGCTCCGACGCGGTCATGTCGGGATAGGTTGCCAAACTCGCGTGTGTGGCGGCCAGCGAGACCGGTATCGCTAACGACAAGGCACATGGGCAGCTCATGACAAGTAAGGCGACCAAGACATCCAATGCATGCTCGGGCTGTGTCATCCACCACACTGTGGCGATCAAGAAGGCGAAACCCATTTGTGTCAATACAAAGACGGTCGCAACACGATCCGATTGTGCACGCAGCGGCTCACTCAGGTCGGCCAGGGCCTTGCCTAAGACGCTCGTATCGAGCGCTTGTCTAGCGCGTTGTTCAAAATATCGAGCGGTCAGAAGAAACGCCACAAACATCGTGACCGAATCAAAATACACCTCGCCTTCACCGCGCACAGTGGCCACTGCACTAGGAATAAACGCGGCGACGATACTGATCGAAACGGGCACATCCATCGTCACGCGATGCTGCTGCATTGCGTGATACAGCCCGCGCCATATCGGCCAGGCGGAATAAAGCACCACAGGGATGGCGAGGGTCAAACTTGCCCAGTTCATCAACAGGATGGCCCAATCCAGCACCTCAATACTGTCGTTGGGCCCGGCGTCGATACGTAGATAGCCAGGCAAAGCGAACATCATCACCTGCATCATGGCGAGCCACGCCAGGCCCAACCGGACCAAATCTCGTCTGCGGGCGATCAATTCGGCAGCCGTTAAAGGGCGATTGATTGAAAAAATGGATCTCGGCATGGTTTAGCCATCGTAGGGCTATTGCGCAACACCCGCCTTGATATAGATCAAGTGAGTAAAATTGATTTTATTTACCTGACTTTATTCATGATCAAACCAAGCAATTCGCTGACGTTAGGGCAAGTGACTGCCTATCCCTCCGCCTATGATCCGGGATTGCTGTTTCCTATTTCCCGACAGGTTGGTCGTACCGACTTGAGCCTAGAGGCGGACCGCCTGCCCTTTGTGGGCTGGGACCTATGGAATGCCTACGAAGTCTCTTGGCTGACCCCGACAGGCATGCCGCGTGTGGCCTTGCTGCGCGTCCAAGTCGATGCGTTGAGTCCGAGCATCGTTGAATCCAAATCATTCAAGCTCTACCTGAACAGCATCAATCAGACGCAGTTCGCATCGAGCCAAGCGCTGCTGGATACCTTGAGCAGAGATCTCTGCGCGGTGTGCGATAGCCCGGTCAAGCTATCCCTGATTGAAAGCGCGGAATTTGCGCAGCAACGCATCACGGAACCTTCAGGAATATGTCTGGACGATCAAGATTTAGTGATCGACCGTTACACACCAGACGACAGCCTACTGTGTAACGTGCCAACGTCCGGCGTGGTGACGCAGTCGGTTTATTCGCGCCTACTGAAATCCAACTGCCCGATCACTAACCAACCAGACTGGGCATGTGTGCAGATCGACTATACCGGGCACCAAATTGACCTAGTCGGCCTCCTGAAATACATCGTCTCATTTCGGGACCACGGTGGCTTTCATGAGCACTGTGTAGAGAAAATATTCACCGACATCATGCGTCGCTGCAAGGCGAGCAAACTATCGGTTTATGCGCGTTACACGCGTCGAGGTGGGTTAGACATTAACCCTTGGAGGGCGACCCCAGGCATGGCTGCGCCTGAGCTACAGCGTAGCGCTCGACAGTAAGACGGTTGGAGACCGCGAAAAACCCAATTAGTGGGTTTTCTCGCGTATGACAGGCCAGGCGCGCCGCAAGTAATACAGCATTGACCAGACAGTCAATATTGCGGCGATAAATATCAAGACGGCTCCGATGCGCGCGATCGGAAGTCCCAAGAAATCGCGTTGATATAACAAACACGGGATCGCAATCATCTGCGCAGCGGTTTTGAATTTACCTAACCAATGCACCGCAACGCTTGCGCTCGCCCCTAGCTGAGCCATCCACTCGCGCAGTGCAGAGATGGTGATCTCTCGGCCAATAATCACAAGAGCAATCATCACATCAACGCGATCAAGATTGAGCAGAGCCAAGAGTGCCGCAGAAACCATTAACTTATCCGCGACCGGATCCAAAAACGCACCAAAAGCGGAAGTCTGGTTCCAACGTCGGGCTAACCAACCATCAAACCAATCGGTTAGCGCAGCAACAATAAAAGCAATACAAGCCCAGGTATCGCGCGCAGGCACGCTTAACCAGGACTCAGGCAAATAGAACAACCCCACGACAAGCGGGATCATTGCTATACGCAACCATGTCAGGAAAATGGGAATATTAAAGGGCATAGCGCTATGCTAACCCAACTAACGAAGGGCGAAGTAAATGCGCTCGGCCAATTCTGGCGAAATCCCTTCCACCGAGCCGAGATCTTCAATACTGGCATTGGCTACCCCGCTAAAACCGCCAAACCGTGCCAACAGCCTTTGCCGCCGCTTCGCGCCAATCCCATCGATATCCTCTAATCGCGAGACATTGCGCGCCTTTGCGCGTTTGGCTCGCATACCCGTTATCGCAAAGCGATGCGCCTCGTCGCGAATCTGGGCGATCAACATGAGCGCAGCCGACGTTTCACCCAAAACGAGAGGATCCCGCTCATCAGCAAACACTAGCGTCTCCAGACCGACCTTGCGGTGGTCCCCTTTTGCTACGCCTACCAACACTTCAATCGACAGACCAAGCTCCACAAACACCTGGCGCGCGATTTCGACTTGTCCTTTTCCACCGTCAATCAATACCAGACCAGGCATCACGGCCTCACCATCAGCCACCTTACCAAAACGGCGCGACAACACTTGACGCATCGCCGCGTAATCGTCGCCAGGGGTAATGCCGGCGATGTTGTAGCGCCGATACATTGACGGCTGCATCGCATGATGGGCGTAGATCACACACGAAGCCTGCGTCGCCTCCCCTGCCGTATGACTGATATCGAAGCATTCAATATGCAAGGCCTCAAGCGCCATGGGGTCCGTATCCAAATCCAACGCCTCGGCCAACGCCAGCGTGCGTGCGCTGCGCGCACCGGACTCGGACAGTGCGTTGGCCAAAGCCATTTCGGCATTGCGCAACGCCTGCTCAAGCCAAGCACGACGCATACCTTGCGGTCGACTTAAAAACCGGGATTTTGTTGCACGCGATTCCGCAAGTAAATCGATTAATGCTGGGTCAGGCAACACATGAGAACCAACCACTGCAGCCGGTAAAGGATGATCAATATAGTGTTGCGCGATGAACACCTCCAGCACGTCGGACAGAGAGTCTCCGTCGGTGTGGGTAGGGAAAAAAGCGCGATCGCCCAAGTGTCGACCGCCGCGCACCATCGCTAGATTGACACACACGCGTCCGCCTGAGGCGGCAATCGCAATGATGTCGGTATCCCCATGATCCGTGTCTTCCATAGTTTGCTGGTGCAAGACTTTAGCTAATGCACCCATTTGATCGCGCAGCATGGCCGCTTGCTCAAACTCGAGCGCCGCTGACGCGGCTTGCATGCGCTGCTCAATGTCACCCATGATCTCTTGGGTTTCGCCGCCCAGGAATCGGGCCGCGCGGTCGGCATCTTGGCTGTAGCGCTCCGGGGTGATTTCATTGACGCATGGCGCCGAACAACGACCAATCTGATGCAATAAACAAGGGCGCGAACGATTCGCAAAGACGGTGTCTTCACATGTCCGTAAACGAAAAACTTTTTGTAGAATTTGGATCGTCTCGCGCACGGCCCAGGCGTTGGGATAGGGGCCGAAAAATTGCCCCTTCTTTTGGGTCGAGCCCCGATAGTACGCAACACGGGGAGAGGCATGCCCTGAGAGCATTAAGTACGGGTACGACTTATCGTCGCGAAATAAAATGTTGTAGCGTGGACGCAGCGACTTGATAAGATTGTTTTCAAGAATCAGGGCCTCGGCCTCTGAACGTGTGACCGTCACTTCAATGCGCACAACGCGCGCCACCATATGGCCGATACGGGGGCTCGATGGTGTCTTCTGAAAATACGATGCAACCCGTTTTTTGAGGTCGCGTGCCTTACCTACATAAAGCACCTCGTCCGATGCATCGATATGGCGATACACGCCGGGCAAATGCGGCAGTTTCGCCAAATAGGCCTTGATATCGAACGCGCTGGGCTCAGCTTCGCTCATTTAGCATACGTACTGAAGCAAGCGCCTGCTGGTAGGCGGGCAAACGCTGTAGTGCCTTCCAGTCGGGCGCAGCGGACGCTGACATCAAACGTTGAATGCGTGCAACAGAAAGCGCTTTTGATTTCCAGCGCAATCGACCAAGCAACTCATCGGCCAGATCAGGACGATTACACACTAAGGCCATATCGCATCCTGCCTGCAAGGCTGCCTCGGCGCGCGCAAGAATATCGCCCGCAACAGAAGCTCCTTCCATGGTGAGGTCATCGGAAAAGACCACGCCATCGTATTTCAATTTACTCCGCAAAATTTCTTGAATCCATTTCGCAGAAAAGCCCGCCGGCTTGGAATCGACCTTGGTGTAAATCACGTGCGCTGGCATCACAGAGGTAATCACTTGATCACCCAGCCAGTCGTAGGGGGCTGCGTCCTCGGCCATAATCTGCTTGAGCGAACGGTGATCTAGCGGGATTTCATGGTGGGAATCTGCTGTGACTGCACCATGCCCAGGGAAGTGCTTACCGCAGGACGACATTCCCGCAAACGACAAACCTTGTGCAAGCGCCCTCGCCAGCATCGCCACGACACGTGGATCACGATGAAACGAACGATCACCGATCACATCACTTTCGCCGTAGTCCAGATCAAGTACCGGGGTAAAACTTAAGTCGACCCCGCAAGCGCGTAACTCCGAAGCCAGCACATAGCCCACATCTGTCGCGCGACGCATCGCGACGAGAGGCTGAGTCATCCAGAGTTCACCGAGCTTACGCATCGTTGGAAGCGTCGTGAAACCGTCCGTACGAAAGCGCTGCACTCGCCCTCCCTCATGGTCGACCGCAATCAATAAGGCTGGGCTGCGCAACGCATGAATACTGCGCGTCAAAGCGGTGAGCTGCGCGCGATCTTTATAGTTACGGGCAAAAAGGATCACGCCCCCGACCAAGGGGTTTTGTAAGCGCTTTTTCTCGGCTGCCGTCAGCACATAGCCGTGGACATCGACCATAAGAGGGCCAAGACTCGTCGTTTGTGCACGGTGGATCGGTGTAGAGCTCATCGAAAAGTTAGCCTTTCAAAAATTAATCTTAAAGGGAAGTTAAAGAGGTGTCTGGGTTGCCGCGTGACTCAACGACAACGTAGGCTGCGCCGTATTCAGACTCATCGGTCAACGACACGTGAGCCACACCAAAACGTTCAGCGTACCAACTCGCCAAGGGCTCAGCTAACACCACGATCGGCCGTCCACCTGGAGCATTGAGTGTCTGCATGCGCGTCCACCACATCGGGCTACGCATCCCTAACCCGACCGCCTTGGAGAAAGCTTCTTTGGCTGCGAACCGCGTTGCGAGATAGCGCACGCCACGCAAACGATCACGCGCTGCACGGGCTTTGAACACACGTAACTCATCGACACCCAGAATCTTGATTGGAAACCGCTCAGGATGGCGAGACCACGCCTGCTCAATCCGCGCCATCTTGATCAAATCCGTACCAATCCCGGCAATCGCAGACACGAGGGCTCCTGGATTAACGAATAGCGTTTGAAGTCGCGCCGGCGCGCTGCGCCTGAAGATACGCTTGCACCATACGCGCCTTGAAATTACGTATGGTTGGCTCCCAGCCATCGAACACGGCTTGCGCAACGATCGCATGACCAATATTGAGCTCTGCGAGTCCTGGCAATGCCGCGATCCCATCCACGTTTCCGAGATGCAAGCCATGTCCTGCATTGACACGCAACCCAAGCTTTACGGCCACAGCAATCGCAGCTTTCAAGCGAGACAACTCATGTTCAACAGCCACTGCGTTTGCCGCTTCTGCATACGCGCCGGTATGTAGCTCAATGACGCCCGCTCCAGCATCGACTGCCGCCTGAATTTGAACAGGATCAGGATCAATAAAAAGCGAAACTCGAATACCGTGAGACTGCAATTGATCAACCGCCGCTTTCACGGCGCCATACCCCGCCACCACATCGAGGCCACCTTCGGTGGTGAGTTCGGTTCGTTTTTCGGGGACTAGGCATACATCCTGTGGCACAACTTTACAAGCGATCGCCAACATCTCCGCGGTGATTGCACATTCGAGATTCATTCGGGTGCGCAACAAAGGCCTTAAGGCAAAGACATCAGCGTCTTGAATATGACGGCGGTCTTCGCGCAGATGCAAGGTAATCAGATCGGCACCCGCATCCTCGGCTCGCAAGGCGGCCGCAATCGGATCAGGATAGATGGTGTGTCTCTGCTGACGCAAGGTCGCGACGTGATCAATATTGACGCCTAGATCAATCATGGTTTCTTATGTTCCTTACACTGTGGCCGCCCAAATGGATTCGACCAGTTATCCTGTTTGCAGATTATCACGCTCGGCACTACTTCAGCACTTGGCTCGCGCTCTTGACGAGCGCGTCAGACAACACAACACCCTGACGTTGCGCTGCCTGTGCATTTAAGTAAACAGGCGGCTTGAGCATGAACTCGATCGGGATCGTGCCAGGTTTGACGCCACGCAACACCCGCAGCGTCAATCGACCAGCGGCTAGACCCAGGTCTCGTCCTGTAATGTCTACCGCTGCGACCGCACCTTGTTTGACTTGCTCAACATCCGAGGCGAGTAGCGGCGTGCGGGTCTGATTTGCGGTGACCACCAGCTGCGCATAGGCCTTGAGCACCGTGCTATCCCCGAGCGTATAAATCAAGTCGACCTTACCCACCATGCTACGTGCAGCCGATGCGACGTCCACGGTTCGAGTCGCCGTCGCCTCGACCATCACCAAACCCGCTTCACCCAGGAGAGTTTGAAACTCTCGCACCTGAGCCACAGAGGCCGCATCCGTGGCGTTGTAGATGACACCCACTCGTTTTGCCGCGGGAACAATTTGTCGAATCAGTGGCACACGTCGGTTAAGCGTCAGCGCGTCTGACACCCCTGTGAGGTTCGTACCAGACGCGCCCCACCCCGCGACCAAACCCGCTTCAACGGGATCAGTCACCCCAACAAAAATGATCGGCATCGTTGTGGTGTGCGCAGCAGCAGCCTGCGCACTGGGCTGAGAAAGGGCCAGAATCACATCAGGCTTACCGCGTATCAGCTCGAGAGCCTGTTTAGCAGCCGTTTCCGGGCTGCCTTGCGCATTTGCATTCTGCACTTTGTACTGGCGCCCCTCTTGAAGACCTGCCGCCTTGAGCACCTCCCGGATTCCTGCACGCATTTCATCTGTGGTCTCGCTGTCTTCAAGCGTCAAGATCACCAAGGATTTCGTCTGAGCCGTTGCCGGGACAGACAAAACACTCAGCGCCAAGCACAACAACACGCTTGTCATCCATCCATTGAGAAACCTGAGGTGTATGTTCATTCAGATCGCCAGAACGCCGTCTTGCAACCGGCCCATCGTCGAGCGTACCCATTTTTTTGCAGGCAAACCAAACTTGGACTCCACATACTCCGCACGCGCCAAAAGCTGTTCAACACCCACCGCGATCGGAGGGCCTTTGAAAGCCAGCACGACTTGATTACCTGCATCGATTTGCGGCAACGTCAAAATACGACCCTCAAAGGCCTGACTAATATTGCGAATATTACGTGCGAAACTTGCATGGGCGCCGAACAAGTTCACACTTAACACGCCAATGTCGGCCAACGACGCGCGGCACCCCTGATAGAACGCCAAGGAATCCCTAACCGGCCCTTGTGCCTGACCGTCATACACATCGACCATGAGCGCACCGCACAGCCCCCAGTTTTCGCTTTCCTGAACCCACATGCCCGCATCTTGATGCTGAACGCTCAGACGGGCCGGGCGAGGAAGCTTGAAATACAGCTCACACGCCGAAGTCACCAGTGGATTATGCTCGACCACCCGCAGTGGGTTAGCGGTGTGCTTAAGACAGAAGCGAACCAACGAGCCCGCCCCAAGCCCAAAGAGTCCTAACGCCTGCTGGCGTGCCGGCTCAAGGAAGACCAACCAAGCCATCATTTGCGCGGTGTACTCCAGCACAAGCTCCGCCGGACGATCTACCCACATTGCGCCTTGCACCCACTCTGTACCGAAGTGCAGGTATCGGACACCACCACTTTCAGAAATAGTGGGAATTTCATGCCTGACAGCCAACACATTCTCCCAAGGCTTTGTTTAAAAAGACATTTTTTACCGATCGCCCAATGCAAGAATAGCATTATCGCTTTGCAAAACTTTGTCATTCCCTGTAGAATTGAGGGCTTGACTGAGGATACGTGGCCAAAATTTTAAACACATCCCTGTTTTAAACACTTGTGCTCATCTGTTTTTAAACAACTGTGTAAATTGATGTTGGCTGGCGACCCGCCCAAACCTAAGGACCTCCAATGAAAGATGGCATCCACCCAGAATACCGCGACGTCGTGTTCGTCGACCTACAAACTGGCAACAAGTTTGTGACACGCTCTACGCTCAACAGCCGTGAGAAGATCGAAATCGATGGCAAGAGCTACCCTCTCTTTAAGTGTGACGTGACATCCGAATCGCATCCGTTTTACACGGGCGCTCAAACGCGTATCGTTGAAACCGGTCGGGTCGAGAAATTCCGCGCACGTTTCGCTCGTACGAGCGGCACCAAAAAGGCCTCCGCCTGATTTGATCGTTCAAGATCATCTCGTGCGAACCGAGGCAGCCATTGGCTGCCTTTTTTTATCGCTTCCCCGGTCTTTAAGCACAGGTTATTGTTAAAGCGTGTCCCCCCTGAGTCAATCTACTCCCGCACGAATGACTGCCCCGGCAACAGTAAAGCTGCCCAGGCTAGTGCTGTTCGTTTTGGCAGCGGCATACATCGTCGCAGGATTGTTCGGGCGCGATCCTTGGAAAACAGATGACGTACTAAGCCTCGCCACCATGATCTCTGCCCTGCGTGGAGATGGAGCCGGTTGGCTCGTTCCGCATATCGGTGCGCTAGACCTACCCCAAGATGGGCCGCTTGTTAGTTGGGTTGGAGCGTTGTTCATCTACGTTTTGGGCCCTTGGTTAGGTGAGATCTCCGCAGCGCGTTTTGCTAACGTGCTGTGGTTCAGCCTCACAATGACTTCGATTTGGTATGGCACCTATCTGCTCGGACGCCGGACTGAGGCACAACCTTTGCCGCTCCCTTTTGGGGGCGAACCCACCGTCAAAGACTACGGAAGGCTTCTCGCCGATACAGCCACGTTGCTGTGGCTTGCCACGATTGGTATTTTGCAACGTTTGCATGAAACCTCGGTCGTGCCGGCCAATGTAGCCTTTCAGGCTCTCGTGTTTTATTCTTTGGCACGCATGCTCGACAAGCCCAAAATGGGTGCCTCCTGCCTCGCGATTGCCCTGGCTGGTTGCTTTTTGACGCGGGCATGGCCAGGCGTTATTCCGGTTCTCCTTGCCGTTCTGTTTGCCTTACACCCCCGTAGCGGCTTATGGCCACGACGACAATGGGTGGTGGGTGCTCTGGCGCTTGCCATCGTGCTCATTCTGTTTTGGTGGGTACCCACCCAACGCTTACACCCTACTTGGTTTACCGCCTGGGGGCACTGGAACGCATCAAATTTTGGTGTGCCGGACTACGAAACCGCGTTGCGCCCCTTGCGCGACCTCCCCTGGTTTTTATGGCCGATTTGGCCACTTGCGTGCCTTGCAATCTGGCAATGGCGCCGCTGGGTCACTGCACCACACATCTGGGTTCCTCTCGCAGTCGTACTGGGCGTGCTCTTCACCCTACCCGTGCTGACGAACTCAGGAGAGCCTGAGTACATGTTGTTCGCAGCTCCTCTCGCCGTATTGGCCGCCTTCGCACTGCCCACCATGCGACGAGGCGTGATCAACACACTCGACTGGTTCGCACTCATGTGTTTCTCAGTAACCATTCTATGCGTCTGGGGCGGGTGGGCTGCCTTGCACTTCAAGGTACCCAAACAAATTTCACTCAATATCGCCCGACTCACGACTGGCTATGAACCACATATTGCTTGGTGGTCAGTCCTTGCTGCGGTTGTCGCAACGCTTTGCTGGGTGAGTCTCGTGGTCTGGCGCCTCAGATCGAACCCGACTGTGTTGTGGCGAGGCTCCATGCTTTGCGCCAGTGGTGTGACCATCACATGGGTATTGCTGGTCTTGCTTTGGATGCCAGCGGTTGACTACGTGCGTAGCTATCGACCCATGTCGGCAGAAATCAAACAGGTTTTGACTACCCTTTCAAATACACCTGGGCAGATCGCCTGCTTACGGTCTCAAGGGGTGGGCTTGGGCCCTCAAGCATCACTTTATGTCTTCGACGATATACAGATAACCTACGATACCCAGTGTCCGTTCGTCTTGCAGCAGACGACGCGCAAAAAACTAGCCGAAGGACTAGCAGGCTATAGCGATAATGCATCAGTCTTATGGCTTGGCTCACGCGGCGCCGACCGCTTCGATCGTTATCGACTCTTGCGCGTGCCCGTCAAATGAGCGTGGTAGACACGACACCTCGTTCGGTCCGCGAAACCCTTAAAGCAATCTTCAAGCAATCATGGCCGGTATTGATTAGTCAATGGGCCAGCATGGCCTTTGGTGTACTGGATACCGCCATGACAGGCCATGCCGGTTCCGTGGATCTAGCCATCATGGCGCTGTCTATCTCCATCTACATCACTGTGTTTGTCGGATTGATGGGCGTCATGCACGCGCTGATCCCTATTCAAGCTCAACACGTTGGCGCTGGAGAGCTCGACCGAGTCGGATACATTTGGGGCCAAGGCGTCTGGGTCTCTCTTGTACTTTCGGTCGTGGGCGGCGCGATCATGATGTTTCCAGACGTGTGGCTATCGTACTCAGGCGACGTTGATCCTGCCGTACGCGCGGGCATGAAGAGTTATCTGCAGGCGCTTACCTTTGCCCTTCCCGCCGCCTTGATGTTCCGCACGGTCTATGCGCTGGCCAACGCCGTCTCCCGCCCTAAGCTGATCATGGCGATTAACTTGATTGGCATCGTATTAAAGATCTTTCTTAACTGGTTACTGATATTTGGCAACTGGGGTATGCCGGCGCTTGGTGCGACAGGCGCGGGCATTTCCTCTGCCATCGTCATGTGGATCAACCTTGGCATCGGCCTCTGGTTTATCTATCACACCCCCTTCTACAAACAGTTCGGACTCAAGCTCGGTGCGCCAGACATGAAGGCGTTATGGAGCATTTTGCGTCTGGGCATCCCAATGGGCGGCTCCTACCTGGTCGAGGTATGTGCCTTTACCTTCATGGCCTTGCTCGTCGCACAGGAAGGCACCGCCGTCATTGGCGGTCATCAAATCACCGCGAACTTAGCGGCACTCGCTTACATGATGCCGATGTCGATCGGGGTAGCGACTGCTGCCCTCACCGCTCAGGCCATTGGTGCAGGGCAAATACAGCAAGCCCATCGAACTAGCATGATGGGCTTGGTGGTTGGCTTGTTTGGGGCAATGATCACAGCGTGCTTTTTGTATTTTGGTCGAGACATGATCGTGGCGACCTACACCAGCGATCTGGCGGTTGCTGCTGTTGCACTCTCTCTATTAGCGCTCCTACCGTTCTTCCACATCGTCGACGCCATGCAGTGTATTAATAGCTACTTGTTACGCGCGCACAAGGTTGCTATTGTGCCTCTGCTTCTACAAATTGTGGCCTTAATGACGATTGGATTGTTTGGGGGTTGGTGGCTAGGCTTTGGTCCCGGCCAAGGCTTGATTGAACCGCTGCGCAATCAGCTCTTGGCTGGATCGCCAGTCGGTGCAGGCAGTATGTGGCTCATGGCGACCGTGGGCCTAAGCACCTCAGCCATCTTGTTACACGGCTGGTACCGCTACATTATTCGGCACAAATACTAAAACCCTACAATTTAATAAACACGTCGCGATAGTATTTCAGCTCGTCGATTGATTCATAGATATCAGCCAGTGCCTCATGCTTACTGCGCTTTTCAAAACCCTTCAGTAGTTCAGGCTTCCAGCGCCGGGCAAGCTCTTTGAGCGTACTGACATCGACCGTACGGTAATGAAAAAACTGCTCTAACTTGGGCATGTACTTAAACATAAACCGACGATCCTGACTGACTGTATTGCCGCACAGAGGTGACTTACCCGCTGGCACATACTGCGACAAGAAGGTGATCAGCTCATTCTGCGCCTGCTCTTCCGTAAGAGTCGACGCCTTCACTTTCTCGGTCAGGCCACTCTTGCTGTGGGTCGAGCGGTTCCAGCTATCCATTGCATCTAACAGACTATCGGGCTGATGAATCACGAGCACCGGGCCCTCGGCAACGATCGTGAGATCAGGCTCCGTGACCACCACAGCCACCTCGATGATGCGCTCCTTTTCGGGATCTAGTCCAGTCATCTCCATATCGAGCCACACCAAACGGAATTCGTTGGGCACAGTTTTGACGGCTGCTGGGATTGCGCTTTTCGAGGAGGTCTTAGTCATATAATCATCCAGTTAAACCACGATTTTCTCATATGCTGTCTCTAGGCAACGAGGTCACATGCTTACTATTATTTTTGTTGTGTTATTGCTTGGCATGTTGGGCGTCCGAATTTGGCTGTCTTCCCGCCAAATTAGGCATGTTATGACGCATCGCAATGACGTTCCCAAAGAGTTCGCGTCCAAAATCGGGCTGGCCAGCCATCAGCGTGCCGCCGACTATACCGTTGCCAAGGTAAGACTGGGCATCTTCGAAAGGCTATTTGATGCTGCCGTACTCATCGGTTTGACTTTACTTGGCGGCCTGCAGTATATAGACACCTTAACGAGCGGCTTGACCTCGCATACTCTGCTGCGCCAAGTGCTTCTGGTCGTTGCTGTCATGGCGCTCTTTGGCGTCCTTGGTATGCCCTTCGCGCTATATCGACAATTTAAACTTGAAGCCCACTTTGGCTTTAATCGCATGACACTCAAAATGTTTGTCGGCGACACCATTAAAGAGACCTTGCTCGGTGCTCTCTTAGGTATCCCCCTGATTGCCGCCGTGCTGTGGCTCATGGCCGAAGCAGGCAGTCTTTGGTGGCTTTGGGCGTGGGCACTTTGGTCTAGCTTCTCACTTCTGCTCGCATTTATTTACCCAACATGGATCGCGCCAGTATTTAACAAGTTCACCCCCCTAGACGACGTTGTACTAGCCGAACGAATCCAAGAACTCGCCAGCCGCTGTGGGTTCACCCTGAGCGGCTTGTTTGTTATGGATGGTTCTAAGCGCTCCGCGCACGGCAATGCATACTTCACAGGTTTTGGTCGAGCGCGCAGAATCGTCTTCTTTGACACCTTGCTGGCTCGCTTAACGCCAAACGAAATCATCGCCGTACTTGCACATGAGCTCGGTCACTTCAAGCACCGTCACATCCTAAAGCGGATGATCACGATGTTTATCAGCTCACTCATCTTTTTTGCATTGCTCGGCTGGCTTGCCACACAGAGTTGGTTTTACACAGACCTAGGCGTCATTCCACAAATGGGTGAGCGTAACGACGCGATGGCCTTACTTTTGTTTTTCCTGGTCGTCCCTATTTTTACCTTTGGGCTGACCCCACTCAAAAGTTGGCTATCACGGCGCGACGAGTTTGAGGCCGATCGCTTTGCCAGAGACCAAAGCTCGGCAGACGAGCTGGTCAACGCGCTGGTGAAACTGATGGACGACAACGCATCAACGCTCACGCCAGATCCTGTGCACTCTGCGTTTTACGACAGCCATCCGCCCGCCACGATTCGTATTCAGCACTTGACGGCCGCATGAGCCTGCGTGTACGCGGCCGGGTGATTGCGGCGCACGGGCGCCACTACACCGTAGAACTCGCGGATCAAACTTTACTAAAGTGTTATCCGCGAGGCAAAAAAAATGAAGCCGCCGTGGGCGACTATGTTGAGATCACGCGACAAGGACAAGAAGAGGGAGCACTAGAGTCGATCGAACCGCGTAAAAACCTTTTGTTTCGCTCCGATGAATCTCGCAGCAAGCAGTTCGCTGCAAACGTAGACCAACTCCTCATTGTGATTGCAGTCGAACCTGCGTTTTCAGATGACTTATTAGGACGTGCGCTCGCTGGTGCCTGGTCAGCCGATATCACTCCAGTCATTTTACTTAATAAGGTTGACCTCACCGCAGGTCTGCCGACCGCGCAAGCCAAGCTCGCCCCCTTTCGCAAACTCGGGGTCCAAGTGCTTGAGTTATGTGCTCGAGATCCCGACAGCGTCAACACCGTTGTTCTGCCCTTGCTGCAGGGAAAAACTTCTCTGTTGCTCGGTCAAAGTGCAATGGGTAAATCAACCCTGCTCAACACCTTAGTGCCACTTGCGCTAGCCGCCACGCAAACACACTCGGTGGCACTCGGTGCCGGTCGTCACACCACCACAAGCACGAGGCTCTATCACTTGCCTGAGCAAGGTGGAGATTTAATTGACTCGCCTGGGTTTCAAGGCTTTGGGCTGCTGCACCTCACCCGTGAAGACATCGAGCGTGGATTTCCTGAGTTCACCGAGCACATTGCACAATGCAGGTTTTATAACTGCACGCATCAACACGAACCAGGTTGTGGCGTGCTCGCGGCACTTGCGCGGCAGGAAATCGATGCTGCACGACACGCCCTGTATGTTCGCTTGCTAGACGCAAAAACGGCGCATGAGAGCTATTAGCTTTCTCTGATGCGAGCTGTTCGGTCTAACTACTTCTGCGCGGCAGCCGCTTCCGATAAGATCTGGCACATCCCCAACAGCATGGCTGCCGTCGCACCCCAAATAAAAAATTGATTCCAGGGTACCGAGTAGTATTGCCGCAAAGCGCCGTCAGCGAGCTTGACCTGATGAAACCGATAATTAGTCGTGTCAGTCAGAAAGCGCAGGGGCACTTCAAAAGCTTCTGCCACTTCAAACGCATCAGGACTGAGCGTAAAACCCGGCTGCACCAACGCAGTCACTGGACTGACCGAGAAACCGGTTCCCGTGATGTAGCGTGGCAAGCCACCCAAACATTCCACAAATGTTCGCGATAAGCCCGTCTCTTCCTCGGTTTCACGTAAGGCCGTTGCGCGCACATCAACGTCAGTTGTTTCAACACGTCCGCCGGGAAAACTGATTTGTCCGGCATGGTCATTCAGATGCGCCGTGCGTTGGGTCAGCAGAACCGTCATGCCGTCGGGGCGCAATACAATAGGCACGAGCACGGCTGCCTCAACGGGCGTGCCTTCGCGGCCTGGTGCTCTGCGCAGCGATTCATCGGGAATATTTAAAGGTCGTTGGATAGAGCCTGCCAATACCTGTTTAATCCACGCTGGAGTGAGAAACTTGTCAGGCACAGACCCGAACGGCAGTTCCGATGGCACCCACGGTTGCGTCATCGGATCAAACGATGGACGAACTGGGGCGCGTCGTGGACGCAATGCATCAGGTTTATCAGCAGCCATAAGCGCCTATTAAACGTAAGGGTAAGACTGGAAAATTAAAAAGCACCCGAAGGTGCTTTTTAATTTATGTTGCAGTATTAGGCTGCAACAGTTTTACGGACAAGCTTCTCTTTAATACGAGCTGACTTGCCAGAGCGATCACGCAAGTAGTAGAGCTTGGCGCGGCGTACGTCGCCACGACGCTTAACTTCAATGCTTGCGATTTGCGGTGAGTACAGTTGGAATGTACGCTCGACTGCTTCGCCAGAAGAAATTTTGCGAACGGTGAATGCTGAATTCAAACCACGATTGCGACGTGCAATGACCACGCCTTCGAATGCCTGCGCACGCTTACGTGCGCCTTCGACAACGTTGACGCTCACGATGAGGGTGTCACCAGGTCCGAATTCTGGATGGGGCTTGCCGCCAGTGAGGCGAGCAATTTCTTCTTGCTCAAGAATAGCGATTAGGTTCATTTGAACTCCAAATCATCATGCTCTCGGTTGATCTTATTTTGATCGATATTGTGTGGGACCTGACCTATTCAGGCACCGCGACCGGGCAGAGGATGCATTAACAAAGCCGTTGATTCTACAACATATTTCACATTTTTGCCGGCCTAGCGCCCCCAACAGCGGTCCGGGGCGATCCAAGCTAAGCTATGGCCCAAATCACCTGTATACAAACAATACAACCCATGAGCTCCTCGACCCTGTTGTTAGTGATCGCTGCGGCGATAGCCCACGCCGCCTGGAATCTGCTGGCCAAGCGTGCTGCCCATGTTGGATCTCCGTTTGTATTTGCCTATGGGCTTTGCTGCACGATCGTCTATGCGCCCTGGGTGATCTGGATACTCATTTTTGAACAAAACGAGTGGAACTGGCTCATTGCTGGATGCATCGTGCTGTCAGGCATCCTTCACTTAGCCTATAGCCTTTGTCTACAACGGGGTTATCAATTAGCGGACTTGTCGGTCGTCTACCCGATTGCGCGGGGGACGGGGCCATTTTTATCGACGATTGGTGCCTTACTCTTTATGCACGAGCCTGCAAGCATCGCAGGGGTGGGCGGTATGCTCTGTGTGGTGCTCGGGGTCATGCTGATCGCCACCCAGGGACAAATACGCAGACTGCTGCAGCCTGCGGCAATGGTCGGTGTGCGTTGGGGCGTGCTTGTAGGGTTGTTTATCGCTGCCTATACCCTGGTGGATGCCTATGGCGTCAAAACGCTCGCGATTGCCCCAGTTTTATTTGATTGGGCGACCAGCGCATCACGCACGTTGATTATGCTCCCACATACGGCCCGCCATCCCAAAAAAGCCTGGGAAGCGATGCGTGGACACTGGCACCTGGCTTGGGCAATCGGCGTACTGTCACCGATGGGCTATATCTTGGTGCTGTACGCTCTGAGAGATGGAGCCCCAGTCAGTCTGGTGGCCCCTGCCCGCGAAATGTCGATGTTGCTCGTGACCGTGGCTGGACTGTATTTACTACGAGAACCCGTCGGCTGGGGACGCTTGCTCGGGTGTTGTAGTATCGCTGCTGGAGTCGTGCTGCTTGCGTCGAGCTAAGTCAACACACAGCTGTTGAGAGCACAGCAGCGGCTAGAATCCGGCAGCGCTTCCCACCCACATAAACGCAGGGATCATTGCCCCCCAGAAGGCCAGCAGAAAGACATCTGCGACTTTGCTTTTAAGACTTGGGGATTGGCTGTGTGCGGCGACAAAGCTTGGGGAGTAGTTGTGGCGAACTTCGCGGGTCATGGTGGGGCTCCTGAAATGTTGTACGACGAGTTGTACGCATAAACAGTACTGTACACGCATACAGTACTGTTTGCAAACACAGTTTTATTCACTGCAGGGTTTTTGCAACAAGCTATGCTATTTTTCTGCTGAGACATTCCTTTTCACTACAATTAAACTCAATAAAACTTAGACACACCATGAGCACATTCACCTCGAGTCACGCCCTCTTCCAAGTATTTTCCGATCACGGTATGGGTC
>CAIUZV010000027.1 GCA_903903735.1 uncultured beta proteobacterium
CGACTCGCACGCGCCTGTGGGCTCGTCATTCTTAGGCAACGCCCGCCTACCGCCAATGGCATTCTATTCTTAACGCTTGAAGACGAAACGGGATCGGTTAACGTCATTGTTCGCCCTGCGTTGCTAGAACGAGAACGTCACACGCTGTTACATGCTCCGCTACTGGGGGTCATTGGCGTTTGGCAACACATACAAGGAATCAAGCATCTATTGGCTGGTCGTCTCGAGGATCACACGGCCTTACTGCGTACGCTCAAGCTCGCGCACGCTCTATAATTCGCATATCTCTCGTCTATACGGAAAGCACATCATGTCAGACCTAAAATTACGCCTCGCGAATGCCGTCAAGGATGCCATGCGCGCGAAAGCCTCGGAGCGCCTCGGTACACTGCGTTTTTTACAGGCAGCCATTAAGCAACGCGAAGTCGATGAGCGCAAAGAGTTAAACGACGCCGAAGTGGTCGCCATCATTGAAAAGCAAGTCAAACAACGCCGGGAATCGATCGCTGCGTTCGAGCAGGCGGGACGAACCGAAACTGCCGCACAAGAAACCGCTGAAATGGCCGTCCTAAAAGAATTTCTGCCACAGGCGGCCAGTGACGCCGATATCGCAGCCGCAATCGATGCTGCGGTCGCTGAGGTCCACGCGCAGGGCGTGACGGGTGCACCCGCGATGGGCAAAGTGATGGCTATCTTGAAGCAGGCATTAGCAGGCCGCGCAGAGATGTCGGCGCTTTCAGCACGCGTCAAAGCAAAACTCGGTTAAATGTCCGAAGCAGCCGCTACTTCACTTTCAACACTTTAAAAGCAGCGGATGCTTTCGCGATCAATTTTCCGGTCGCATCCAGAATTTCACCTTCGCAAAAAGCGATCGACGCTCCACGTCTAATGCAACGTGCCTCGATGGTGAGATCCGTTGTCGCGGGTTCGATACAGCTCGTGTGCATATCGATTGTCGCCATCCCGATCCCGAGAGGATCATTCGCACGACCGGCAGCACTCAGGGTGAAGTCAAGAATACTCATGAGTGCCCCGCCGTGAATATGACCACGACTATTGAGCAGCTCATTGCGCAACCGCAAACGCGTTACCGCACGATCGTTCTCACAGAGTACCGGTTCAAGCTGAAGAAAATCGAGATAGGGGATCTCGAGTCCGAAATATTTTTGAGGGGAATTTGAAGAGGACACAATTAATCTACGGTGAAAAATAAAAACAAAACAACGTGGCGAACCAACTTAACGAGGTGTCGCACGCGGCATATAACTTGAACAGGTCGGGACACCAAACTCCATCACTTCATGCAAGGCCGCCAGTGATGCACGGCTCCACATATTGATGCCAGACACCATCGCAACGACCTCGGTACTCCGATCCCCAAGCGCCCGTATATCCACCTGCGCATACGGTGTCGAGCCTAGGATGCCCGTGACCCACACGCGCGCCGTACCGCTAGCCTGATCGAGGGACGACTTCACCGGAAACTCTCCCCCTGCACTCCAACATTCTTTGGCTTGAGCCTTTGCGCGATCAAACACCTCCTGGAATGACACAGGAACAGTAAAGCTATCTTTAGGTGAACTTGTGGAGTTGACACCCAAGCATCCGGTCAACAGGATGGGGGCAATCAGTGCGAGCCAATGTCGTTTCATGGGGAATTCCTTGGCGCTGCTCAGCGTACGTTAAAGGTTGCATAATACGCTGAGAATTTTAACTACATTTGCGACACACCATGAGCAACCGAACCCCAGCATCTCGCCCTTGGCGCTTGATAGCCGCCCTGCTTGGGTTGAGCGGGGTTGCCTTAGCGGCAGTCGCTGCACATGCGATCGCAGACCCTAAAGCCGCACAAGCGGTTGAGCGTGCGGCACTCATGCAACTCGTCCACGCACTACTTCTCCTATATGCCACCAGTTTGTCAGGGCCGTTTCCCCGCTTAGCGCGGTGGTTTACCTTAACGGGGGTCACATTGTTCTGCGGAGGTATCTACACAAAATACCTCCTGGGAGTCCTAGCGGCCGGCACCGTGGCGCCAGTAGGCGGCATCGCGCTTATGTTGGGCTGGCTCATCCTTGGACTCTCGAGCCTTACCAAGGACAACTGAGGCCGGCGAGCGCTTGCCCAACCAATCACAAGCAACAGTGGTACAAAGCTATTTCACATTTTTTTAACTATCTGAACATCGCACATGAGCATACGAGACAAAGCCTATATCGTTGGTGCCTACGAGCACCCAACCCGTAAAGCACCGGACAAATCCGTTGCACAACTGCATGCAGAATCTGCGCGCGGTGCACTAGAAGACGCTGGCCTCACCCTCAAGGACATTGATGGCTACTTCTGCGCCGGCGACGCGCCAGGGCTGGGCATGCTGAATATGGCCGACTACATGGGCCTGACCAAACTACGCCATGTCGACTCCACAGAAACCGGCGGCTGCTCATACCTGATCCACGTATCCCACGCCGCCCAAGCAATCGCTGCGGGCAAGTGCGACGTCGCGCTTGTCACCCTCGCAGGTCGACCACGCTCTGCGGGCTCCTCTGGCCTTCAGCCGCGTAATTGGGGCTCGGATCTGCCCGACGTCCCATTTGAAGCCCCCTTCGGCTCGGTGACGGTGAACAGCTACGCAATGGTGGCTGCGCGTCATATGTATGAATTCGGCACAACCGCCGAGCAGCTCGCTTGGGTCAAAGTTGCTGCATCCCATCATGCACAACACAATCCACATGCAATGTTGCGTGATGTAGTGACAGTAGAAGATGTTGTGAACTCGCCGCTCGTGTCAACACCTCTGCACCGTCTTGACTGCTGCGTCGTAAGTGATGGCGGTGGTGCACTGATTATTGCTCGACCAGAAATCGCAAAGTCACTCAAGCGGCCTCTCGTGAAATTGCTCGGTGCGGGTGAAGCCGTGAAGGGCCAGTTAGGCGGTCATGTTGACCTCACCTACTCTGCCGCGCGGTTTTCCGGCGCAGCAGCCTTTAAAGAGGCTGGCGTCACACACCAAGATATCAAATACGCCTCAATCTATGACAGTTTCACGATCACAGTGATCATGCAGCTTGAAGACCTGGGCTTTTGTAAGAAAGGCGAAGGCGGTAAGTTCGTCGCTGACGGCAACCTGATTTCGGGTGTCGGCAAACTCCCTTTCAACACAGACGGTGGTGGCTTGTGCAATAACCATCCAGCAAACCGTGGCGGCATCACAAAAGTGATCGAAGCCGTGCGTCAGTTGCGCGGCGAAGCGCACCCTGCCGTACAAGTTAAAAATTGTGACATCGCTCTTGCCCACGGCACGGGTGGTTTCCTTGGTTCGCGCCACGGCAGCGCGACTCTGATCATGGAGCGTAACTAATCATGACAATGATGTATCAACCCAATCCGATTCCTGCACCCGCACAAGAAAAAGGCAACGAGCCATTTTGGGATGCAGCCAAGCTCGGAAAGTTTCTCATTAAAAAATGCAAATCCTGCG
>CAIUZV010000028.1 GCA_903903735.1 uncultured beta proteobacterium
ATGGCCAAGTCAATCTCTGGCCCGCAGGCGTTCAGCGCCTATGCGCCCAAGATCGAAACCATGACGATCCCGACCGACAAAATCCGCGAAGTGATCGGGTCGGGCGGCAAGGTTATCCGGGAAATCGTGGAACTGTCGGGCGCTAAGGTCGACATCAACGACGACGGCATGATCAAGATCGCCTCGAACGACGCCGCTGCCATCAAGAAGGCCTATGACATGATCTATTCGATCGTGGCAGAACCCAAAGAGGGCGAAGTTTACGTGGGCAAAGTGGTGAAGTTGGTCGACTTCGGCGCGTTTGTTAACTTCTTTGGCAAGCGCGACGGTTTGGTGCACGTATCGCAGATCGCTTCCAAGCGTCTGAACCACCCGAATGAGATCCTGAAAGAAGGCCAAGAGGTTAAGGTAAAACTGCTGGGCTTTGACGAGCGCGGCAAGGTGCGCCTTGGCATGAAGATGGTCGATCAGGAAACCGGTTTGGAAATTGCGGAAAGCAAGGACAACGCTGAAGGGTGATGTGACTACTGCAAGAAAGGCCCTCACCCCAACCGGGTGGGGGCCTTTTTGTTTGGCTATATCCCAAAGTGCAGATAGACGTCAGGCGCAGAGGAAATGAGGAACAGATGGATTATTCCTTTATCGCACCGCCCGTGCCAAGTTTTTCCCGTTGGATTGCCATGCGTCGGAGAGACCCAAAGCAATCTGTTCTTCGGATGCTGCAAAATGAGTTTATCCTGACCTTACCGATCACAGGTAAAGTATTGGACATGGGGGGCGGTCGAAAGGCAAAGTACCTTCCGCTATTGCCGCTAGGGCTCGATATTACGTCAGTAAATATTGATGCCGAGTTTGCCCCGACCCATCTTGTAAAGCCGGGGCAGCCGCTTCCCTTTCAAGACAATAGTTTTGATACAGTCATTTGCTTCAACACTTTGGAACATATCTACGATGCCACCGCTGTTCTGGCCGAGTTGCATCGAGTGGTTAAACCTGGCGGGCTTGTTCACGTGACGGTACCCTTTATGTTTCGGATTCACGGCCATCCAGATGACTACTTCCGGGCGACCCCCAGTTGGTGGCGCGAGACTTTTTCGCGTATCGGTTTTGCTGCGCTTGAATTTCACCCATTGGTTTGGGGTCGCGCTTCAACTTCGAGCGTGGTGCCCGGATTCAGGGGGATTGCGCCACGAACGAAACTGCAAATTGCAATGTTGAAGGATATCCTTTCCGCGAGTTTTACTTTCAATCAAGATCGGATGTACGGCCCGCGGGGGGAGCGGATCGCGGGAACTTCTCCAGGTTGGTTTATGACAGGGATGAAATGAGGCAATGACACATAACGGCAAATATCTACAAAGCTTGTCGCCGCTACCGAAGTCACAGGCAAAAATGCCCTGCGTGGTTCTGGCACATAATGAATTGCTGATCTTTCCCGACTTCTTGCGCCACTACCGCGAAATCGGAGTGGATAGATTCTTAATTGTAGATGATCGCTCTACCGATGGGTCCGTAGAATTCCTGCAAAATCAAGTTGATGTCACTATTTTCGCACCTATTGAAGGGTCTACATACCAGAAAGACAAACGTTTTTGGCGTGCTGAGTTGTTGGATACCTATTGCAGTTGCAAATGGGTTGTCGTTCCCGATGTCGATGAACACTTTGTTTACAAAGGCATTGATGAAGGCCGTGACCTGTTTGCTCTTGCGCGTGCCTTAGAAGATGAAGGCGCAGAGGCTTTGCACGCAGTGATGCTGGATATGTATTGCGACATGCCCCTGCAGGATCATCAGTTTCGTGGCGGAAGGTTGATAGATGAATTTCCAATGTTTGATGGGCCGGATTACTACTTTCGGATAGCGGCACCGCCTCGATTTCGCAAGAAGTATCCGACACCCTTTGCATTTGCCATTGGAGGCATGCGACAAAGGTTGTTTGAACCGCTTTCGGTAACATCTTTCAATTACCTCATCTTGCAGAAATTTTGTGATGTTTCCGGCCAATTCTCTCCAATCGGTCTTCATAAGTTACTGGCAGGAGTAGTCAGATTAATTCTGGGTAGATTTTTAAAGTCGGCGAAAATTTATAATTGCAGCAAGATTCCATTTTTGAAATGGGAAAATGGTAACTTTTTTTACGGCGGCGCGCATGCACTTTCAAAGAAAATCGTCCTTAGCCGAAATAATGCTGTGATCCTTCACTTCAAGTTTGCTTCCGGTGTGGATGGGCTAAATTACGTCGCGCAACGGGGGCAGCATGCTGACGGATCCGAGCTCTATAAACGACTCCTTCGACAGACAGAATTGCTTTCGGCCTCGCCAGTTTTTGAAGGTAGTAAGAATTATACAGATGGCACTTCGCTGGGGCGCTTCTTGACATGATGCTATGAATTGTCTGGATCTTAAATTAGATCCATCTAAGATGCTAAAATCAAATATGGGAGAAGACGTTGGCGAAGAACATATCTCTAGGGTCACTGCGAAAATTGCTCCATCGCCTTTTCGGCTTTAAGTTCGTAAGGATTGACGGCATTAAAGTAGTATGCGATGCCTCCCGCATGGATGAAATGATTTTGACGGCATTGCTGAAAGGCGGGTACGAACTGGCAGAACGTGATTTAGCGCGTGCAGCAATTCGATCAGGCGATAGAGTCCTTGAAATCGGCGCGGGCATAGGTGTCGTAAGCTTGGTTTGCACACGCTTAGTTGGGGCAGGCCAAGTTACATCTTATGAAGCGAATTCATCTTTAGCGCCGATGATTAGAGAAAATTTTGCACTTAATGGAATAATTCCCCGGCTAGTATTGAAGGCAGTTACCACAGAGGGCGGTTCGGTAGAGTTTTTCAAGAACCAAAACTTTGTCTCATCTTCAACAATAGATCGCAATTTAATTGCAGAAAAGATCACTGTTGAAAGTGATTCAATTGATACAGCGATTGAAAACTCAAGAGCAAATGTTATCGTGATGGATGTCGAAGGTGCCGAAATTGGTTTGCTCAAGAAGGCCAGTTTGTCCACTATTCGCGAAATCATAGTGGAAGTGCATCCCCATATTGTGGGAGATGAACCGATAAAAGAAATGGTGCAGCACCTTGAGCTACAAGGTTTCGTTGAAAAGAAGCGTCAGCGAAAGACGATTTGGTTTAGCAGATCTTAGTGCCTAGCGTTTATTTGTCTTGAGATTGATAGCTTGGTTGTTATCCTAAGCTACCACGCTGTACTGCTCGCCTCTAAAGGAACTAAGTTTGCCAGACACACCCCTCAAAGTCATCCACATCCACTTCGGCAAAGAAGGCGGGGCGGAGCGGTTTTTTGTGAAGCTGGCGCAGGCGTTGGGTCGGCGTGGGGTGGAGCAGCGGTTTATCATTCGGCCGGGGCGCAGTTGGGATGGGCAGGTCTCTCCTTTGGGGCCG
>CAIUZV010000029.1 GCA_903903735.1 uncultured beta proteobacterium
GCCTAGCGAAGTCTCGAACTGCCGCAAGATTGTCTTTTGCGCGTCATTAAGCTTGACCGGCGTTTCAACCACAACATGACAATACAAGTCACCGGGATACGCTCCACGTACGCCCTTGACTCCCTTTCCACGCAAACGGAAAGTCTTCCCGGACTGCGTACCTTCCGGAATTGAGATTTCCGCCTTGCCGTTTAGCGTAGGGACCATAATCTCACCCCCGAGCGCCGCAGTGGTGAATGGGATCGTTAACTCACAATGCAGATCATCGTTGTCGCGTTGGAAGATCTTGTGTTGCTTGATGTGGATTTCAACAAACAAGTCACCAGAGGGGCCACCATTGATGCCAGGCTCGCCGTTGCCTGACGAGCGAATACGCATGCCGTCGTCAATACCGGCCGGGATCTTGACCTGCAACGTCTTGTTGCGACGCGTGCGCCCCACGCCATCGCAAGATACGCAAGGATCCGTGATCTCTTTGCCACTGCCATGACATGTGGGACATGTCTGCTGCACACTAAAAAATCCCTGCTGCATACGCACTGCACCTGAACCGCCGCAAGTGCGGCAGGTCTTAGGTGACGTCCCGGGTTTGGAACCACTGCCTTTGCACACCTCGCAATTTTCCCAGCTCGGGACACGAATTTCTGTGTCAAACCCGGCGGCCGCTTGCTCGAGCGTGATTTCCATCGAGTACTTCAGATCTGCGCCGCGATAAACCTGCGGTCCACCGCCACCGCCGCCGCGCTGACGTGCCCCACCAAATATCTCACCAAAAATATCGCCAAACGCATCGCCAAACCCGGCACCGCCCGCGCCACCCATGCCAGCCGCGTTAGGATCGACGCCAGCGTGTCCGTAACGATCGTAAGCCGCACGCTTGTTTTCATCGGAGAGAATTTCATACGCCTCTTTGGCTTGTTTGAATTTCTCTTCGGCTTCCTTGCTATCGGGATTGCGGTCGGGATGGTATTTCATCGCCAGCTTGCGATAGGCCTTTTTCAGGTCCTCATCCGATGCGTTTTTGGCAACACCAAGGGTTTCGTAGAAGTCGCGTTTTGCCATGATCTCAGGCTCGTAAAAAGGTGAAACAGAAAAAGCTTGCCCGGGATGCTCTAAAAGAGTCCCGGGCAGATGCTACTGTGGTCTAGGCGATCACTTCTGGTCGCGTTTGACTTCTTTAAACTCAGCATCGACAACATTGTCATCTGCTGGCTTGCTTGCGCCTGGCTCTGCACCACCAGGCGCACCACCCGCTGCGGCTTGCGCTGCTTGGGCCTCGGCATACATCTTCTCGCCAAGTTTTTGTGAAGCCGTGGAAAGCGCTTCGACTTTGGCATCAATCGCAGCCTTATCGGCGCCATTCTTCAAGACTTCTTCCACATCAGCAATGGCGGCTTCAATTGCTGTTTTTTCAGCAGCTTCGAGCTTATCACCGTACTCGGTCAAGGACTTGCGTGTCGCGTGCACCAGACCATCCGCGCTGTTACGCGCCAAGGCCAACTCGGCCATACGGTGATCTTCCTCAGCATTCGCCTCGGCGTCTTTCACCATACGCTGAATTTCTTCTTCGGTCAGACCTGAGTTTGCCTTGATGGTGATCTTGTTCTCTTTGCCCGTGCCTTTATCTTTGGCCGAAACGTGAACAATACCGTTCGCATCAATATCAAACGTCACTTCAATCTGCGGTGTGCCACGTGGTGAAGGCGGAATACCCTCAAGATTGAACTCACCGAGCGTCTTGTTACCTGCAGCAATTTCACGCTCACCCTGGAACACTTTAATGGTCACGGCCGGCTGATTATCGTCAGCGGTCGAGAACACTTGCGAGTGTCGGGTAGGGATCGTCGTGTTCTTGGTGATCATCTTGGTCATCACACCACCAAGCGTTTCAATACCAAGCGACAACGGCGTCACATCCAGCAGCAACACGTCTTTACGATCACCAGATAATACCGAGCCCTGGATTGCAGCACCCGCTGCAACCGCCTCGTCTGGGTTCACGTCTTTACGTGGCTCGCGAACAAAAAACTCTTTGACCTTTTCCTGCACCTTAGGCATACGAGTCATACCACCGACCAAAATCACGTCGTCGATTTCACCGACTTTCACACCCGCATCTTTAATCGCGATACGGCAAGGATCCATGGTGCGAGCGATCAGCTCTTCGACCAAGGATTCGAGCTTGGCACGCGTCATCTTGAGGTTCAAGTGCTTGGGGCCAGACGCATCCGCGGTGATGTAAGGCAAATTGATTTCAGTTTGCTGGGCCGAGGACAGCTCAATCTTGGCTTTTTCAGCGGCTTCTTTCAAACGCTGTAGTGCCAGAACGTCTTTACCCAGATCAACACCCTGTTCTTTCTTGAACTCAGCTATCACGTATTCAATGATGCGTTGGTCAAAGTCTTCGCCGCCCAAGAACGTATCGCCGTTGGTCGACAAGACTTCGAACTGTTTCTCGCCATCCACATCTGCGATCTCAATGATCGAGATATCGAACGTACCACCACCCAAGTCGAACACCGCAATCTTGCGATCGCCCTTTTCTGACTTGTCCATCCCGAAGGCCAACGCAGCCGCAGTTGGCTCGTTGATGATCCGCTTGACGTCCAGACCAGCAATACGGCCTGCGTCTTTCGTCGCTTGGCGCTGGCTGTCGTTGAAGTAGGCAGGCACCGTGATGACGGCCTCGGTCACTTCTTCGCCCAAGAAATCTTCAGCGGTTTTTTTCATTTTGCGCAAAACGTCTGCGGCAACCTGTGAGGGTGCAAGCTTTTTGTTTTGTGCTTCGACCCATGCATCACCGTTATCGGCTTTCACGATCTTGTAAGGCATCAAATGGATGTCTTTCTGGACGGCGTCTTCTGTGAACTTACGTCCGATCAGACGCTTCACGGCATAGAGTGTGTTGGTGGGGTTTGTAACGGCCTGGCGTTTTGCAGGCGCGCCCACAAGTGTCTCACCGTCTTCCATGTAGGCGACGATAGAAGGAGTCGTGCGAGCGCCTTCGGCGTTCTCAAGGATTTTGACCTGACCGCCATCCATAACCGCCACGCAACTATTGGTGGTGCCAAGGTCGATACCGATAATCTTGCTCATGGTGAATTGCCTTTTAAGAAATCAGAATGTGGGGAATGCTTAGATGCTTAAGAGTGTTCGATACTTAGATGTTTCGTAATTGGGGGCTAGTCGAGTAATTTCAAGCCTAAGACGAGACCGTGACCAGCGCAGGGCGCAACACGCGCTCAGCGATCAAGTAGCCCTTTTGCAAGGTCTGCACGACAGTGTTGGGCTCTTGCTCGGCTGGTATGGTCGCAATCGCCTGGTGCTGATGGGGGTCAAACTTGGTGCCTGCAGCAGGAGCGATTTCCTTTAAGTGGTTTCGCTCAAAAGCAGTCACTAGCTGTTTGAGGGTCATTTCAATCCCTGCACGCATGTCTTGAGCGCTCTGCTCTGTCTGAGCAAGCGCTGCCTCAAGACTATCTTTCACCGGGACAAGCCCTTCGGCGAACGACTCAATGCCAAACTTACGCGCTTTCGAGACTTCTTCTTGGGCGCGCCGACGAACGTTTTCCATTTCAGCATGTGCACGCAGCACTTGATCTTTCTGTTCAGCGAGCTGCGCTTGAGCCGCCGCCAACTCTGCGTGCAACTGTGCGATGGGGTCGAGCGATTGCGCCTCTGTTTGTGCGGTCGCCTCAGACTGACCCTGTGCCGCGCTTTGCTCAGCCGACTTGTCGAGCGACGAATCGCCTGATGAATTGGCGGTCGGATCTTGATGAGCGGTCATTGAATTTCTCCAGAAAATGCGTTGGTTGATACAAATTTGGGGGCAATCCCCACAGATTCAAGATCAACAACCGCAATTTTTGGATAAATTCGGTAGGTTTTAAGCCAAATCCTGACTCAAAACTAAATAAAACTTTTTATTTAGGCAGGGCTAATCGAACTAAATGTCAGTATTTACTTATCCATTCGAATTGGCCAACCCTGCAACTGTGACTCAACCAAATCGGCTAAGCCCACCATCCAGGCAGGATCATCGTTCAGTGCGGGAATGTAACGAAACTGCTTGCCCCCCGCATGCAAGAAGGTCTCGCGCACCTCGATACTGATTTCTTCGAGCGTCTCAAGGCAATCGGCCAAGAAGCCGGGGCAGACGACATCGATCTCGGTCACGCCTTGTTGCGCCAGCTTTTCCAGCGTGGGCTCGGTGTAGGGCTCGAGCCACTTCGCCGGACCAAAACGACTTTGAAAGGTGACCAAATATTGATCGTCGCTCAAGCCCAATAAAGTCGCCAAGGCTCGCGCCGTCTCGTAGCTGTCCCGACAATAGGGATCCCCCTTATCCACGCATTGACGCGGCAATCCATGAAAACTCATAACCAATTTCTGAGGACGACCCTGGGCCTGCCAAAGCGCCGAAATTTTGTCTGCGAGTGGCTGCAGAAAGGCAGGGGCGGTGTGGAAACGTTTGATGAACCGCAGCGCCGGCTGATTGCGCATACGTGCCGCCACGCGCATGGCCTCATCGACCACGGTTGCCGTGGTACTCGACGCATATTGTGGATACATCGGCACCACCAAAATGTGCTCGCAACCGCTATCGCGCAGGTTGAGCATCGCTTCTTGAATGGATGGCTTACCGTAGCGCATCCCCGTCTGGACTTGCACATCCAGCCCATGCTCGGACAGGATACGTTGCACACCCGCTGTCTGACGCTGCGTATAGACCAACAGCGGCGAGCCGCCCTCCATCCAGATGCTTTGATAGCGCGGTGCCAACTTGCGCGGACGCGCCATCAAAATTGGGCCATTCAAAATCGGCCACCACAGCAACTTGGGGATCTCGATCACACGGGGATCGGAGAGAAACTCGCGCAAATACTTACGAATTGCCGGCGCTGTGGGCGCCTCGGGTGTACCGAGATTGACCAGCACCACACCTACGCGCGGGCGCGCCAGGGGTTCTGGCCACGACAAGAAACGCTTGCCATCGGCGCGTTCGCGCTTAGGTTCAGGCCAAAATCGCATGCTAAGTCCGTTCGGAAGGGTGATGACTGAGCGCGCTCGACAGCAAGCGCGCAGTGATATCGACAATGGGGATCACACGCTCATACGCCATACGTGTGGGACCAATTACGCCGAGTGTGCCAATGATATGGCCGTCAATGCTATAGGGTGCGGTGATCACCGACAAATCCTCGGTGGGCACGAGTTCGGAGTCGCCCCCGATGTAAATCTGCACCCCCTGCGCACGACTAGAAACCTCAAGGAGCTGCATCAGATCCGTCTTCTTTTCAAAGAGGGAAAAGGTTTTGCGCAGGCGATCCATATCACTGGCGAGTTCGTTGACATCCAGTAATTTGCGTTCGCCTGAAATCACGACCGTCTCGCCTTCATCGGCCGCCTCGGCGCCAGCCTCGACGGCCGCCTGCATCAGGCGCGACATATCTTCTTGCAAGCGCGCCAAGTCATGCGAGAGCGTCTGGCGTACTTCGGCAAAAGACTTCCCCGCAAAATTGTGGTTAAAGAAGTTAGCTGCCTCAATGAGCGCGGTGTTGGTGTAGTCACGCGGTGTCAACAAGATACGGTTCTGGACATCACCATCGGGGGTCACAATGATCAGCAAGATCCGTTTTTCAGACAAACGGATAAATTCAATTTGTCGGAATACCTGGGCCCGGCGTGGCGACAACACCACCCCCGCAAACTGCGTAAGGCTCGAAAGCATCGAGGCGGCGGCGTTGACCGCACGCGAGGGATCGGAGGCTGATTGCAAATCCCGCACATTGACTGTGGATACCAGCTCAAAGGGCCGGGCGGTCAGCATGGTGTCGACAAACAACCGGTAACCGCGTGGGGTTGGAATCCGACCTGCTGATGTGTGCGGACTATGAATCAGACCGAGCTCTTCGAGGTCGGCCATCACGTTGCGGATTGTCGCAGGCGACAGATCAAAGAGCTTGGAGAGCGTGCGCGAGCCGACGGGTTGGCCGTCGTCGATATATCGTTCGATTAAAGCTTTGAGAAGCGCGCGTGCACGATCATCCATGATTGCCCTATTTTACCTTCCCCGACCCTATAATCGGTTAGTTTTTCGACGATCAGGGGTCGCATGCACTTTCCCACCATCGCGCTTATCGGCAGATATCAGGACTCAGGTCTGCACGCCCCACTGCGTGCGCTCGCGACCTTGCTTGGCCAGGACGGTCGCAAAGTCCTGGTCGAAGCGGACACTGCCCGGCACACCGGGGTCACTGAGTACCCTACCGCAACGTTTCCACAAATTGGACAACAGGCCAGCCTCGCCATTGTGATGGGAGGTGACGGCACCATGCTTGGGGCAGCCCGCCACCTCGCGCCTTTTGATGTACCCGTCGTTGGAATCAACCATGGACGGTTGGGTTTTATTACCGACATTCCCGTTGAGGCCGCCCAGGCTGCCCTGACCGATCTTTTGCAAGGTCGCTACGAAACTGAAAAGCGCATGCTGCTGAGTGCCACGGTTTGGCGCGGCGATCAGCAAATGTACACGGCCACGGCGCTCAATGACGTCGTACTCAACCGCGCTGGGCGCGGGGGGATGATTGAAGTCCGCGTCGAGATCGACGGCACCTATATGTACACACAGCGTGCAGACGGACTGATCGTAGCCACTCCAACAGGCTCCACGGCTTACGCCCTATCCTCTGCTGGTCCAATTTTGCACCCTGAAATCAGCGCAATGGTGCTCGTGCCCGTTGCACCCCAAACACTCTCTAATCGCCCTATCGTCATCCCCGCGGATGGCGTCCTAAACATGACGCTCACCGCCATGGGCCGCGTCGAGGCCGGCGCAAGCGTACATTTTGACATGCAGACATGGTCTGACTTAGTCCCCGGCGATCGCATCGTCGTCCAACGTGCCCCGCACACCATTCGCTTTTTACATCCGGCAGGCTACAACTTCTTTTCCACACTGCGTCGCAAGCTCGACTGGAACCGCATGCCACGCTCCGGTAGCGAAGGGGACTAGCGCCCATGCTCCGTGCAATGCAAATTCGTGACTTTGTCATTGTCACCCAGGCCGATATCGATTTCGCGTCTGGCTTTACGGTGTTCTCGGGTGAAACAGGCGCGGGCAAATCCATTCTGATCGATGCGCTAGCGCTCACCCTAGGAGAGCGTGCCGATGTATCTGTCTTGCGCCAAGGCGCTGAGCGCGCCGAGGTCAGCGCGATTTTCGATACCCCCTCTGCACTGCAGCCATGGCTCACTGAACATGATCTGCACGCGGGTGACGAACTCGTCTTGCGCCGAGTGATTGACGCGCAAGGCCGTAGCCGCGCTTACATCAATGGCACGACCGCCACGGTGACACAGTTACGCGAGGTCGGTGAATATCTCGTCGACATACACGGTCAACATGCCCACCAAAGCTTGTTGCGTTCAGATAATCAACGCGACATGCTTGACGCGCACGGCGCGCATCAAACGTTACGGCAAGAACTCGCCGGCGCCTGGAAAGCTTGGCGTAAAGTCGAACGCCAACTCTCCCTAAGCGAGCAAGATGCAAACGTCATTGCGGCAGCACGTGAAAAACTCGAATGGCAAACAGCGGAACTCGACCGCCTAGAACTTGGGCCAACGGAGTGGCAAGACATCTCGACCGAGCACACGCGGCTTGCCAATGGTCAGGCGCTTATTGACGGCGCCGCACAAGCACTGGCGGCGCTGGACGAAAGCGATGGTTCTGCACATCACCAAATCGCGATGGCGGTGCAACGTATCAATCAACTGTTGCGCCACGATCCGAGTCTGCAGACCGTCTACGACGCCTTAGAGTCAGCCCGCATTGGCGTCAGCGAAGCCGTGTCAGACCTTAATGCCTACCTATCGCGCGTCGAACTCGATCCCGCACGGCTCGCCACGGTCGAGGAGCGGATGCGGACAATTTTTGATTTGGCGCGCAAGTTCAAAACAGAACCTGAGCAACTCTACGCCTTGCATCAAACCCTTCAGGCCGAGCTCAAGTCGCTGCAGGCTTCGGCCGACATCGAGGCGCTCCGTGCGCAGGCGGCAACGCTCAAAAAAGACTATGATCAACACGCGCACGCGCTTTCGGCAGCACGACAAAAAGCCGCAAAAGATCTGAGCAAACTTGTGGGCCGCGCCATGCAAACCCTTGCGATGGAAGGTGGGCAATTCGCGATTTCGCTCACCGAAGCGCCGGCCTCCGCACAAGGCAATGACCACATTGAGTTTCTGGTTGCGGGGCATGCGGGCACTACGCCCAAACCTTTAGCAAAAGTTGCATCGGGCGGAGAACTCGCGCGTATCTCACTGGCCCTGTCGGTCATTGCAAGCCGTGCCGCACGGGTACCCACCCTGATTTTTGATGAGGTCGACAGCGGTATTGGAGGGGCGGTCGCCGAAGTCGTTGGTAACCTACTGCGCGAACTAGGTCAGCGGCATCAAGTGCTTTGCGTCACCCACCTCCCCCAAGTGGCCGCCCGCGGGCAGCATCACTTTCAGGTCAGCAAGCAACAGGTTAAGGGTGTCACAACCTCAAGTATCACGGCGCTCAAGGATCCAGCGCGCATTGAAGAAATCGCCCGCATGCTCGGCGGCATCAAAATCACCGAGACGACGCGCAAACACGCACTAGAGATGCTGCAAGCGACGTCCTGAGTCGCTGGGCAACGGCTCCTTAGCCACAGTCCTTACACACGCCGTACAGCACCATATCGTGGCTTTCTAGCCTATAGCCATTGTCGCGCGCGACCTTGTGCTGGCGTTTTTCGATCTCGTCGTCCGCAAATTCAGTGACCTTGCCGCAATGGGTGCAGATGAGGTGATCATGGTGATCGCCGTCATTGAGCTCAAAGATCGACTTGCCGCCATCAAATTGGCTGCGGGCCAAGATGCCCGCTTGCTCAAACTGGGTCAGCACTCGATAGACGGTGGCCAGCCCAATATCAACCTTATCGCTTAGCAGCGAACGATAGATGTCTTCGGCGCTGAGGTGCCGTTCACCAGACTTACGAAACATATCGAGAATTTTTAGGCGTGGGAACGTGGCCTTGAGGCCTACGTTTTTAAGGTCGCTTTGGTCGTTCTCGGTATCCAAGAAAAATCCCCTGTTTTGGCTACTAGGCGTGCGATTAAGGCTTTATGATAGCGTCTTTGGTTGCAAAACCCATAGAGGTCTGCAGTGTTCACATCTCGTACTCTTGCTTCTCTCCTGCGTGCCAGCCTGCTGGGAGTCGTCTGCGTAGCCGGATTAGCCGGTTGCGCCTCCAATGAATGGGGGTTTCCATACCGAACCGGCGTGCAGCAAGGTAACTGGGTCACAAAAGACCAAGTCACGCTCTTGCGCCCTGGTATGTCGCGCGAGCAAGTGCGCTATGCGCTTGGCACACCTACGTTGGCCAGCGCCCTGCACGCCAATCGCTGGGACTACCCCTACTATTACCGCGCAGGCAACGGCAAAGTCGAAGAGCGCGTATTAACGGTGATCTTTGAAGGAAGCCAGCTTGCGCGTTGGCGCGGCGACGAGCCGCCCGAGCTACAACCCTTCCAGCTCGCTCGTGAAGAGATCCGGACCTCACAAAAAGAGGCCGCGCAACACCAACTTAACCTGACGCGCGAAGGTAATGATGCAGCGGCGGCTTCAGGAATGTCCGCTCCGGTTGAAATTCTTCCTGGCGTGACCTTGGGGCAAACAACCGGTGACACAACGCCGTCGGATCCATCGGCCTTGCCTGGGGCTCCGCTCGACGCACCGACACCCCTGCGCTAAACCGTTATTTACTTACACAACAAGAGTTCATTATGCGTATCGCAATCGCCGGAGCCAGTGGCCGTATGGGCCGTATGCTCATTGAAGCCGTCACCCAATCCGCAGATTTAAAGCTGACTGCCGCGC
>CAIUZV010000030.1 GCA_903903735.1 uncultured beta proteobacterium
CGTTCGATAAAAAACACGGGTAAATCAAAGGCGACTCCATAGTCGCGATCGTAATACTCGTTGAGCGGAATATCGAAGGTGGCTAAGATCGGATCGTTTTTGAGCCAGGTGATGTTGAACTTCTCAGCGATATAGTTCAAACTCATACCGCCATTTGTGCGGCTAATCAGTTCGTCTGCTGACATCCCATAATGGGTGAAGGTTGTCATCCCTAGTGCCAAGATAAAAAGAAAATAAAACGCCACCATCAGTGAGCGATATTGACTCACTACCGCAAAATGGTTTTTTAAAGACGAAGCAACATTCATCATCAGGGTGAGCGGCCGTTAACGATATACCGGTCGACCAATCGACCCGCTTTTACTTTTGCCGGCGCTGGTTTGTGCCCAAGCAGGGTTAAGGGGTTGAAACATTGCGTGGGTGCCACGTTAGCCTTCGGATTGCAGAACATCATAAAATACTTACATCGACTAGTATAAGCTGTGGACAATGTTTTTAAGTCTTTGTAATTTAATGGGACTATTCATGGCCACCACCACCCCTACCGTTGCAGAGTACGTTGTTAATCGCTTGGCTGATCTAGGTATCGATCGGGTTTTCGGTGTACCCGGCGATTATTCGTTTCCATTTGATGATGCGATTGAGGCGTGCGAGCGCCTGCAGTGGATTGTTTGCGCCAATGAGTTAAACGCTGCGTATGCGGCCGATGGCTATGCAAGGATCAATGGTGTGTCGATTTTGTCGACCACCTATGGAGTCGGTGAGCTAAGTGCTTTGAATGGTGTGATGGGAGCTCGCGCACAGCGTTTGCCAGTTTTCCATATTGTTGGTGCACCGAGTACGCAAATTCAAAGACAAGGTTTGATTACGCATCACACATTAGGTGACGGCGTATTTAATAACTTCAAGGCGGCATCTGAATCTGCCTGTTGTGTCTCTGCCAATCTGACACCCTACAACGTGATTGAAGAGATGGAGCGCGTGATTCGTGAGGCATTGCGTTTAAGTGCTCCAGCCTACATTTCGGTTCCTATGGATTTGGGAAAAATGCCCATCATCGGCAAGCCAGTGAAAGGTGCGCCGCTATCGCAAATCAAAAGAACCCACAGCGATCCGGCTGCATTGGCTGCAGCTATCTGAGAAAGCATGTCCTATCATCCCACGCGGAGTAGGAGCGTCCGATTCGGATGGTCATGCACTGGTCGTAGCCATTGCCTGAGTTTGCACAGGACTGTCTGGCCACAAAGTAAATCGGACAAATACCATTAAGGCGAGTTCGCTCTCTCGCTTCTGCTTGCCTTTGTCTTTCTAGTTCGGCTTGGCGCTCTTGCTCAGCTCTTAGACGACGCTGTCGCTCTGCTTCCTGTTGCGCATTTAAACCAGGCTGAGCGTTATTGTTTGGGGTGCTGCCCACACGCTGCATCGTCCATTGCACATTTTTTTCACCACTAAAGTACAGACGTCCGTCATTTAAAAGAGTGACGTTTACGTTGTAGAACCTACCGTCTGTATAAACCTGTCGACCAGTAAACGTGTTGGGAGACGTAGCGGTCAATTGAATGATGTTTTGCCCAACTTGAAAATTGGGACTGTTCGTACTGGTTGCGGTACCCACTCCGTTTCGTAATACGTAGCCGTAGCGCCACTCAGGGCTATACCATTGGCCATCGATGTTTTGGAGTGCTGTTTGGGCTTGAGCGACGGAGATTGTTACCAATAGTGCAATAGCAACACTACACATTGCCGTTAGTAGTCGTGACATGGCTGAGTTGATCGTTAGTTTCATTGTCATACTCGTTCTAATGCCCGTTAAAGTTTGATCTTTAACATTCTGCCTGGTGGCCGGCTTCGACCAATTTCTACGGCTAAGTGAACAACGTCGCCACAGCTACTACCGGCCCGCACATCTTGCATACTCAAAAACTTGGCAGTATTTTCAACGATTCGCCGCGTGATGACGCAACCATCAGGTGTGTGATCGTGAATCAAATTTCCTGTTTGGGTATAGCGAATTGTAGAGACTCGTATCTTTTCGCCACGCACTCGCGTCTTGGGGCCATAAATCATTGTTGTAATTAATCGTCCATCAGTGGTGTATTGCTGCAACATAATTGATGCATACTCTGCGGTGATCATTTGATAAATGCGCTGTGGATCACAACTCGTGAGTTGTTGTCCATTGGTCACATAAGCGACATCCTGTTCGCTGGTGACAACCAGACACACCGTTGTGTCAATGGACTGCGCAGAGGTAGTCGAACTAAAAAGTAAAAACAAGCAGGCGAGGATAAGGCCTTTCATATTTAGTCTGTCGTGTCTATTGAGTATTTAACAAGGAATGATTTCAACATGACAACGAGACATTGGTCAAATTGAATAGTTTTTTGGGGCTCGCATCAACGACGCGTCAGCGTGCGTTCGGCGCCCATACAAAGGGATCACACGTATGCAACTGGCTTTTATTCATCAAGAATCTATTCCGGTAGCTCAATCCCGCAATAAGCATAGCCACCGTCTACTCGCAGGACAGTTCCTGTCATGTAGCTCGATGCCGTCGAAGCAAGCAAGAGTAGAGGACCTGCCAATTCGGATGGCTCTGCAGCACGCCCCATGGGAATGGCGGCACGCCATTTCTTACCGTTTGGTCCATTTAGTATTCCCTCAACCATCGGTGTATTCATCCAGCCAGGTGCTAAGCAATTTACGCGGATTTGATATTGGACCAACTCCATCGCCATGTTACGTGTCAAGTGCTCCACTGCAGCTTTAGAGCTTGCATAGGGCACGCGCTTGAGTTGTGCGCGCAATCCGAGCGAAGATGAAATGTTGATAATTCTGCCCTTGATATGCTGCGCAACCATATATTGAGAGATGTGGGTGGCGGCCATCCAACTCCCTTTTAAGTTCACATCAAAGACGCGATCCCAATCTTCTGCCGTCTGATCGAATAACGCTGCATCCGAACCCAACACGCCCGCACAGTTAACCAAGACATCAATTCTTTTGAAATGATTATTTGTCTGCTCAATCAGAAAAAGAATATCCTTCTCGTTGGTCACGTCGCATTGTTGAATGCGCACTCTCTCGCCCGAAGGATCGGTTGCCTGTAAGAGCAATCGCAGGCTCGCTTCATCCGTATCCGCTAGAACCAAGTGCGCGCCAGCATCGAATAAGATTTTGACGAGCTCCCGGCCTAAGCCCCCTGCGGCACCTGTCACGACGGCGACCTGATTTTCCAGGGAAAATTGTTTTATCCAGTTCATCGAGATTGGCCTTTTAGGGTTGTTTAATCGGACGTTTGAATGATTGCCAATATACAGGGCCTATGCAAGTACGCTTGCAGTGTAAAATTTTAAGACCTTTGACCCTCGAAGCCCAGATTGATATGATGAAACGCCATTCCTCCCGCATGGATGCGGTTGACGCCCCGATTATTCCTGCAATCGCCGCTTTAGTACGCGACAACCCGGGAACGATTTCTTTAGGGCAGGGCGTTGTGAATTACGGCCCGCCGGCGGAGGCCATTGCTGCGCTACCCGCGGCGATGGGTGACATCAATCTCAATAAATACCAGTCAGTGTTTGGAATGCTGGGTTTGATTGAAGGCCTACAAACAAAACTCGCGACAGAAAACAATATCGTCGTCGGGTCCGATTCCATTGTGATGGCCACTGCTGGCAGCAACATGGCCTTCCTGAATTGTGTCATGGCGGTAGGCGACCCGGGCGATGAATTTATTTTGCCGATGCCATTTTATTTCAATCAAGAAATGGCGATCCGGATGGTAGGCTGTGTGCCGGTCCCTGTGCCGACGAATGCAGACTGGAGCTTGAATGTAGAGGCGCTGGCTTCAGCGATCACACCACGCACCCGTGCGATTGTCACGGTATCCCCAAACAACCCTACCGGTGCGGTCTACTCACAAGAATCGCTTACTGCGGTCAATGCGCTGTGTGCTGCGAAAGGTATCTATCACTTTAGTGATGAAGCCTACGAATACTTTACGTATGAGGGCATCAAGCATTTTTCACCCGCATCGCTTCCTGGCGCGCAGAAGCACACGCTGTCGTTCTTTTCAATGTCCAAGAACTACGGCATGGCCAGTTGGCGTTTAGGTTACGTGGTCTTTCCTGCTGACTTGTTCGACGCCATGAATAAAGTGCAGGATACAAACTTAATCTGCGCACCGATTCCATCGCAGATATTGGCAGCCGAGGTCTTAAAGTTTGGTCGTGCCTGGGTGCAACCCAAAGTGGATGCTCTGTCGAGCGTGCGCAAAGATGTGTATGACATCCTGAGTAGCCTTGGTGATTTGGCGCAGTTTCCCCAAACGCAAGGTGCGTTTTATGTGTTGATGAAACTGCCGGGTCTACCGAAGGGACAAGATCCGCTGGCCTTTAATCGCGCAATGGCCGAAAAACATAAGGTTGTCTCTATCCCTGGTTTCGCGTTTGGTTTGACGGACACCACTGCGGCGAACTACCAGCGTTTGTCCTACGGTGCGTTGCAACCCGCAACCGTTACTCAAGGTGTTGAGCGTTATGTTCAAGCTGTGAAAGACTGGTACAAAAATTAATTCTCTTAGAAAGGTCTTGCCCTCATGACGCCTTTAAGCGCTGCGGTTCTTCCCTCGGGCGTGCGGTCGCGCTTTATACCGAACGTCAATGGCATCACGTTTCATGTGCTTGAAGCCGGCTTTGAGACGCCCGGGCGTCCTCTGGTGCTGTTGCTGCACGGATTTCCAGAGCTTGCTTATAGTTGGCGTAAAGTCATGCAGCCGCTTGCGCAAGCAGGCTATCACGTGATCGCACCAGATGTGCGAGGCTATGGCCGCAGTGGTGGCACCGAGATCAAGTATGGCGACGATATGCGTCCTTTCGGTACGCTCAATAAAATCAACGATATGCTCGCCTTGGTGGCGGCACTTGGTTACAAGACTGTTGCTGGCGTATTTGGTCATGATCAGGGCTCGCCTCTTGCCGGGTGGTGCGCACTCACACGACCTGATGTCTTTCGTTCGGTCATTTTGATGAGCTCACCATTCCGTGGGGCGCCTGACCCTTGGCCGTTCAATACAGACAATAAGCCGGTCGTGCCCACCGCCCCGAATCCGATCAACGAGGATTTGGCCAAACTCACGCCGCCACGCAAGTACTATCAGGTGTATTACGCGACGGAGCCCGCCAACGAAAACATGTGGCATGCCAAGCAAGGGCTGCATAGTTTTTTGCGTGCCTACTATCACGTCAAAAGTGCGGACTGGCTTGAGAACAAACCGTTCCCCTTGAAGGCGTTGATCGCAAGTGAGTGGGAAAAGCTCCCGCGCTACTACGTGATGGATTTGGCACTGGGGATGGCCGAGTCGGTCGCACCAGACATGCCCTCAGAAGCTGCCATTGCTGCATGCAAATGGCTACCGGACGCTGAGCTGAAGGTCTACAGCGAAGAGTACGGTCGCAATGGCTTTCAGGGCGGCTTGCAAGGCTATCGCATCGGTCGACTTGACCGAGAGTTGCGAATCTTCGCTGGTCGTACGATTGATGTGCCGTGTATTTTTATCGGCGGTAAAAGCGACTGGGGTGTGTATCAGACGCCTGGTGGTCTTGAGTCGGTACAAAAAACCTTGACCACCCAAATGCAAGGCACCCATCTGATCGAGGGTGCCGGGCACTGGGTGCAGCAAGAGCAACCCGAGAAAGTCAGCGCCTTGTTTATTGACTTTCTCAG
>CAIUZV010000031.1 GCA_903903735.1 uncultured beta proteobacterium
CTAAGAAGCCGGCAGCCGCTGCCCCCTCGACCGCTGCAGCTCCAGGTGCAAAAACTGCCCTGAATCCAGCAGCGTCTTGGCCCTTTCCTACGGGTGGCCGTCCCTGAGCGCTTAGCTAAGGTTTTGTATGACCAGACCGTCCGGTTCGCCGGACGGTTTTTTTTTGCTGACTCCGGATTGAAATCGTTCGCACAGCCCTATGACTTTGTAACCAACATGGTCGCAGGGCCTGCGTGCATGAGACAATGACGCTTATGACTTTTCACTCGAGGCAACGGTAAACGCATGATTGGTGAGATCCTTCGTTTTTTACTCGACATCGTCTTTAATTTGATCGGGGCTATTCTTCTGGCACGCGCATGGATTCATGCTGCCAAACTGCACCCTTTTAATCCTATGTCTCAGGCAATTCACCAAGCCACGAACTGGCTAGTAGAACCCTTACGTAAGGTCGTTCCTACCAAAGGAGGCCTCTTCGATTGGGCCAGCCTACTCGGCGCCTTGCTTGCGGCCATGGCCTATTTACTCTTGATGTGGCTAGTTTCCACATCAAGCATGCTTCCGGCCAAACTCCTTCCGGGACTGATAGGCGCAAGCGTCGTCACGGTCGGGCGCTGGGCATTGAACTTAATCGTTTGGATGACGCTTATTCAGATGGTGTTGTCGTGGGTCAATCCGATGGCCACGATCATGCCGGTGCTGACCACGCTAACCGACCCCCTGCTTGCTCCTATCCGCCGAATCACACCCAAACTCGGTGCACTAGATCTCGCTCCGCTCGTTTTATTAGTGCTCGCTCAAATCGCAATGATGGTTCTTAGTCGTATGAGCTTTACCTTGTTCCCTTTATTCGTTCTATAACGCATCCATTGTCGCTGCGCTCGACAACGCGGTCTTCTGTAATGAAAATGCTCTTCTCTTCTGTATTGCACGGCTTCTGGGCTGCCGCATTCATCTTTGCGATCCAAGCGCCCTCCTTTGCTCAGAGCACTTCACCGGCCGCCAATCTACTGGGCGCGGCGTCGGGACAACCGACACCCGCGCAACCTGCGGAGCGTAACCTCAAGGATATCGACGCACAGCAGCAGGAGATGCAGAAACGACTGGCCGCTATTCAGTCAGATATCGTCAAGACACAAACTGCCATCAATGATGGCGCAAACCTCGAACCGACTGCCCGAGTAGCCACGCAAGATCGACTCAACTACTTGCGCGGCATGCAAGAGGTCTATAGCCAAATTGTAGATAACCTCAAAAATTTGCGGCGTGTCACAACAAACCTTGAGACTGCACGTAAAGACAAAGAAAACTGGCAAGCGCCCACAGGAACCGCTCCTTGGCCACTTTCTGTTGCGGACGACCTGCAGTTAAGCATCCAGCGGCTGCAATTTCAATTGCAGTATCTTAAACAACGCAGCGATATTCTTAACGATTTGATTGCAGATCTGCGCAAATCACGCGGTCAGATGGAAATTGAACTGCGGCAGTCGAGTGCGAGCGCTGATGCACAGCGTGCCGGCGAAACAGTACAGCGGCGCCTTGATCGTATCAATTTGGATTTAGCGAACGCTGCGATTGCTAAAGACACCCTCCATATCGAGCAGACAACCAGCGCGCTCAGTCTGGCCACGTTAAAGATCACTAAAGATTTTTATAACAATCGTTTTGCCTTCACTGAGCAGGATTTCCAAAAAATCAAAGCGGATCTACAAAAACGCATTGACGGCCTCAGAGTGCAAGAACAGCAAGCAAGCCTGCGTATTAATCGCACACTTGATCTGGCGGCGACAGCCAAAGCAAAATCCGATGCGCTCGATCAAACTGCCACGGTCACGCCGGAAGCACGCACCGCCGCTCGCAATGCTCAACTCTTGGCAGATCGCCGAGTCGAGGCGGCGCGTACTGAACGCGAACGGTATCGCGCGCAGATCGAGCTCGAATTACTGATGATTCAAATCTGGGAGATTCGTCGAGATCTTTATGCGAACGTCGACAACAGTCAGCAACTTGCCGGGTTGAAGTCCAAACATGAGGACTTAGTGCGCCAGCTCAATTTAGGGCTGAACTATCTGAACCAGCTGATCGCCGAAAAATCCCAATCAACTCTGGCACTCAACGAGCAATTGCGACAAGCACCGACAAGCGCTGAAAAAGCATTTTTGTCCGAAATGCTTGCGCCCCTCGCCGAGCAGATAGACAACATGCGAGGACTCTTCGCGCTCTTTGAGCGTGCCCGACAATACCTAGAAATTACTGGCTCGGAGATCGCGCACGCACAACTCAATCGAACCTTTACACAACGCTTCAGTGGCCTAAAAGCTGGCATCCTTGAACTTGCTAAAGATATTTGGCAGTTTGAAATTTTCGCGGTCGATGACAACATTCTGGTTGATGGACGCGAGATCAAGACAAAACGTAGCGTAACCGTCGGCAAGACCGCCGGCGCTATGGCTATCCTGATTATCGGCTTTATGCTGATTTCAGGTTTAATTCGACGCACACTGGCGCTCGCAGTCAACAAGGCAAATCTGGGTGCGAGCAAGTCAGTCGTATTGGGGCGCTGGCTAACCTTAGCGGCAGCGTTCTCTCTCATCTTGACCGCCTTCAACATCGTTGAAATCCCACTGAGTGCCTTCGCATTTTTTGGTGGCGCACTTGCCATCGGCGTTGGCTTTGGCACACAAAACCTTCTGAAGAATCTGATCAGTGGAGTAATGCTACTGATTGAAAAGCCAATCCGCATTGGCGATTTGGTTGAGATCGACGGTATTTTGGGTACGGTCACTTCGATTGGCATTCGGTTTTCGACCATCCAAGGCGCACAGGGTAACGACGCCTTGATTCCAAACAGCGTTTTAGTTGAACAAAAACTGGTGAACTGGACCTACTCGACCCGTGATGCACGCAGAGATGTCCGTGTCACCGTGGCGTATAAATCCAGCATCCAAGAGGTGCAACGTATCCTTGAACTGGTCAGCGCTGAGCACCCGCAAGTCAAGCAAGTGCCAGCGCCCATCATCACGCTAGAAGACTTCGGTGATAACGGCTTAGTCTTTAATTTGCAGTTTTGGATCAGATTGCAGGCTGGCATGCAGCCTTCACAGATACTGAGTGACTTGCGCGTCAGCATTCTTAAGGAGTTCGCACAAGCGGGGATCGAACTGCCTTTTCCGCAGCGTACGGTGATATTCGATCAAAGCAATCCGATCGCGGTACGTGTAGACCCATCCTCGGCCTCAGCGCTCTAGCAAAGCGCTGATGGTGTCGTACAGTCTAGTTATCTTTGGGCTGCAGGCACGACACGTGTTGGCCCAGCGCCGCTAATCACTTGTACACGCTGGTTGAGCATAATCGGCACATCCGCCTCTTGGGCAATGACTCGCGTTTCCCCGTTATCAAGCTTGACGGTGATTTCCAAACCGTCTTTATTTCCGACGCGCTCTTCTACTGCGTCACCAGCTAGCGCACCCAATACAGCGCCACCAAGAATCGCGAGCGTGCGGCCTGTGCCCCCGCCTATCGTGCTTCCCAATACACCGCCCACTGCGCCACCGGCCACGACTCCCGCGCCAGAGGTACCTTCTTTCTGGATCGTGATCGGACGAACATTCACCACCGTACCGTTACGCATCACTTGATCGCGCTGCGCTTGATTGTAGGTATACACGTTGGCAGAGGCTGAGGGCTTTGCACAACCAGACACCAGCACGACAGTTGAGAGCGCCAGACTCGCTAGAGCCAAACGACGTAAGCATGCTGCAGTGGAAAAAAACATTCGCATTTCAGTGACTCCTGTTAAACGGCCTTATGCAGGCAAGCGTAAGCCATACTGGGCATGAAACTGTGCATCGATTTCAGCACGGCTTGGTGCGTGATTTTGCGGCCCACGCGATGCGATTTTGATTGAACCCATCAAGTTACCCAGTTTACAGGCATCCTGCCAGGACCAACCAAGCGTCAAGCCATACAATAGTCCACCACGGTGGGCATCACCACAGCCCGTTGGGTCTACCACGCCAGTTGGAATGACTGGATCAATGTGATGCTGATGGCCTTCGGTATAGAGGGTCGCACCATTCGCTCCACGTGTCACCACAACGGCCTTAAGCCCTTGGGCGAGTTGCTCAATAGACTTGCCGGTGCGTTGCTCAACAATACTGGCCTCGTAATCATTGACAGTCATCGCTTGGGCCAACGCCAACATCTCGAGAATGTCTTTGCCATCATAAAGTGGCATCGCTTGACCTAAATCAAAAATAAAGGGTGTTCCCTGAGCACGCAAACGCTTGGCGTGCGTGACCATACCCTCCTTTGAGTCGGGCGCAACAATCGCCCACGCGGCGGACCGCCCTGTTAAGTCGTTCTCGGCTGAGCGCTCCATCGCTCCAGGATGAAACGCACTAATCTGATTGTCATCTAGATCGGTCGTAATGAAGCACTGCGCGGTCAACGTACCCGGCAGACTTTGCAACAGGCTGATATCAATGCCCAGTTGCTCAAACCGCTGCAAGTAGTCGCTCGCATCTTCACCTACGGTGGCAACGGGGATCGGCTTGCCCCCCAAGAGCTGCAGGTTATAGGCAATATTGCCAGCACATCCGCCAAACTCACGGCGCATGCGGGGCACCAAAAATGACACACTCAGCGCATGAATCCGGTCCGGGAGAATATGCTCTTTAAAACGGCCTTCAAAAACAGCGATCGTGTCGAAGGCAACGGAACCACAAATTAATACGGGCGATGTCATGCTTAGGCCTCAAGGAAAATAACGAGTAAGTTGAAATCCGGTAATTTGTAAACCAGTGACCTCGATCGGCAAGCGCAAGTTGAGCTCTTGGTTTGGCTGAAATGGTTTATCTTTTAACTGAGTAGGCAAATAGTCCGCAGGGCTCAGGCGCTTGCGAATAACTGGCGTGTTCGATGCATCTCTAAGCTCGACCAACAAGTGGGGCCAAGGCTGAGGTTGGTTGAGCCGATTACGCATTGAAAATGCCAAGGTCATCACGGCAGCACGCCCTTCGGTCTGCGGTTCACTGGGTCGCTCGAGTGAGGACCCATCTATCGTGATGCGGTCAAGGTGCCGGACTAAGCTCACCTCACATTTCAACGATTCACACAGGGTGGTTAATGTTGGCCTTAGGATCGGAATAGTTGTGGCCAAATCATTACGGTAAACATATGCGAGCTGAATCAGCACCGCAATCAAGGCAAAAAAACTGGCGAAACCCCAAATCAAGGTTTTAAGTCCGCTGGTATCTTCATGATCCGAGAGAAACTCTGGCTGCGTCCGTCCTACGGCACTGACATCCCCGCGTAGCCTTGCCTCGCCTTGAACACTAATCGTAGGCTCGGGGCGCTCTGGGGTCGAGGGCTCTGGTCGCTCAATCAACACAGGCTCTGGCATGAACGGAGCCGTATCAGGCGCCTGACGTTCACGGTGACGCAGCACTGCGGGTTGCGTTGTCGGCTGGGCTGCTGCGCGCGGGGTAGTGACCAAGCTCGTCAGAGTCGGTAGATTACTGACAAGAGCCGTCTCGCCATCAAAGATATGTTTGCATTGACCGCAGCGCACCAAGCCCTCGTGCGCGCGCAACTGCTCAAGCGACACGACGAAGTCGCTTTGACATTTTGGACAACGCGTCACGAGACTCATCGATCTATCCTAGGGCTTGACGCCCGCCAAACACACCCACCCATCGCGCGCTTGCCAAACGGTCAGAGGCAACCACGGCGCATACGCCTGAGCAACCTCTTGCGCTTGTCGTTCAAGCACCCCTGACAACACTAAACTGCCGCCTGAACGCACACGTCCACTGAGCATGGGTGCAAGTACCTTGAGCGGATTAGACAAAATATTAGCAACCACCACATCGAATTGCCCATCGGTCAAAGCGTCTGGCAGCATTGCCTGAATCGTAACGCGATTAGCGATCGCATTATCGCGCGTCGCTTGCACAGCCTGGTCATCAATGTCCACCCCAGTTACGGGTCCTGAGCCAAGCATCGCAGCAGCAATCGCCAGAATACCTGAGCCACAACCATAATCCAATACGGTCGCCGCCTGCGGCAATTCGGTGGCCAACCATTCCAGGCACACATGCGTCGTGGGATGACTGCCTGTGCCAAACGCCAAGCCGGGATCTAGTTGAATCGCAATACAACCCGGCTCGGGAGTTGTGGGCATTTGATCCGCATGCCAACTCGGTACGATCAAGATACGCTCACCGACCTGAATCGGGCCAAACTGCGACTGCGTCAGCCTCACCCAATCAGCATCGGGTACGTCTCGCAAATGCCACGGCAACTCTTCTGTCGAGACGACATCCTGCTGCGCCATGAGCAGCAACTGCGCGGGATCTGCCCCGTCGGCCAGCAGCACTATCAAGCGATTACGTGCCCAGGCTTGCGTATTAGGCTCGCTGCCTGGCTCACCAAACAGGGGTTGTTCCTCATCGGTATCAAGATCCGCATCCTCCACGGAAACGGATAAGGCCCCCGCCTCAAGAAGCGAGTCGGACAGCGGCTCAGCTAGAGATCCGGGACACAACAATACCAATTCACGCATAACAGTTTCCGTGAACCGGGCTAGGCGGCCCGGCCAGACAGCTCACCAGGACGTTCAAGGACGTTCGGCAAGCTTATGTTCGAGATAATGAATGCTCGTGCCGCCTTCAACAAAACGACCGTCGACCATTAACTCACGATGTAGCGGGATGTTAGTTTTGATGCCTTCGACCACCATCTCTGAGAGCGCGATAGACATCCGTGCAACCGCTTGCTCACGCGTATCGCCATAGGTAATTACCTTGGCAATCATCGAATCGTAGTATGGGGGCACGAAGTAGCCATTGAATGCATGCGAATCGATTCGCACACCAGGCCCACCTGGCGTGTGCCAGTTTGTAATACGCCCCGGACTCGGTACAAAGGTGAACGGATCTTCTGCGTTGATACGGCATTCAATGGCATGGCCCTTGAACACGATATCTTTTTGTCGCAAGCTGAATTTTTCGCCAGCCGCCACGCGTATTTGCTGTTGCACCAAATCGATGCCCGTGATTAATTCCGTCACCGGATGTTCGACCTGAATCCGCGTGTTCATCTCAATGAAATAAAACTCGCCATTTTCAAACAAGAACTCAAAGGTTCCTGCGCCACGGTATTCAATCTTACGACATGCCTCTGCGCAGCGCTCACCGATCCGCTCAATCAACTTCCGGTCCACGCCGGTCGCTGGAGCTTCTTCAATCACTTTTTGATGACGACGCTGCATGGAGCAATCTCGCTCACCGAGCCACACCGCATTACGTCCACCATCCGCGAGCACTTGGATTTCGATGTGACGAGGATTCTCTAGGAATTTTTCTAGGTAGACTTCGGGGTTATTGAACGCTGCACCTGCTTCCGACTTAGTCATCACCACAGAACTTAACAAGGCAGCTTCCGTGTGCACCACGCGCATCCCGCGTCCACCACCGCCTCCAGCCGCCTTGATAATGACCGGATAACCCACCTCGCGCGCGATCCGCAGAATTTCTTGCTCATCGTCAGGCAAAGCGCCAGGCGAGCCCGGCACAACCGGCACTCCCGCTTCAATCATGGCATTCTTGGCGCTGACTTTATCGCCCATCAAACGGATCGATTCAGGACGTGGGCCAATAAACACAAAACCACTTTTCTCGACGCGATCTGCGAAATCTGCGTTCTCAGACAGAAAGCCATAGCCTGGGTGGATCGCTTCGGCGTCAGTCACTTCAGCCGCCGCAATAATGGCGGGCATATTCAGATAGCTGTCACGCGAAGCGGGTGGTCCGATACACACGGACTCATCCGCTAACCGAACATACTTGGCATCTCGATCTGCTTCGGAGTGCACCACGACCGTTTTGATACCCATCTCGCGGCAGGCGCGCTGAATACGGAGTGCGATCTCGCCGCGGTTAGCGATCAGAATTTTTTCGAACATATCAGACAATCACAAACAAGGGTTGACCGTATTCAACGGGCTCACCGTTTTGCACGAGAATCTCTTTAATCACACCAGACTTATCCGCTTCGATTTCATTGAGCAACTTCATCGCTTCGATAATGCAAAGAGGTTCGCCCTCTTTCACAGTCTGCCCAACCTCTACAAATACCGGCGCAGCGGGATTGGATGCGCGATAGAACGTCCCCACCATCGGCGCCTTGACCGTGTGCCCCGGCACAACAGGTGCGGCGGCGGGCGCGGCGGCGACCGCCTCAGCACCCGCAACCGGTGCTGGCGCATACGCGGCGGGTGGAGCGTAGGCAACGGGCTGTACCGCTTGTGAAAACTTAACAATCCTAACCTTGCCTTCCCCTTCGGTGATTTCGAGTTCAGCAATGCCTGACTCCGCAACGAGATCGATCAAAGTTTTTAGTTTTCGCAAATCCATAGTGATTCCGTATAGTGCTGTTAAATTAGTGTGTGGTTGGCTAAGCTTGCCAACCCGTTAAGCTGCCGTCTGGTAGTTGACTGCAAAGCGCAGCGCCGCCTCATAGCCATCAGGACCCAATCCGGCAATGACGCCGACTGCAAGATCCGATAAGAACGAGTGATGCCGAAACTCTTCACGCTTGTAAACGTTAGAGAGATGCACCTCAACAAAGAAAATCTTAACTGCGGCCAATGCATCACGAATCGCAACGCTGGTGTGCGTGTAGGCGCCAGCGTTAATTAGAATGAAGTCGGTGCCATCGGTCCGGGCTGAGTGAATGCGATCAACCAGCTCACCCTCGTGGTTGCTCTGGTAGGTGGACAGCTCCACCCCTTGCTCTTTCGCGAGACCTAACAGCCGTGCATCGATCTGAGCAAGTGTGGTGTGCCCATAAACATTGGGCTCACGCAACCCGAGCAGATTCAGGTTGGGGCCGTTCAAAACGAGAATTTTTTTTGCCATGAGAGGTCGCCCAAGCACAGGGTGCTTCATATGCCACAAAACGCGACAACAAAGACAGTCAAGCCGTGCACATTTATAGGCTAAATTCCGCGATTTGTCTATCTACGTCTTCGAATTCACTATTAGTTTGCTGATTCGACGTTGCAAATCTTCAGGCTCGACTTGGCCCAAAATTGTATCGAATATGCTGCCATCTTCGCTTAAAAGAACAGTAAAAGGTAGACCACCTGCAGCATTTCCGAGGGCCCTGACCATTGCAATTCCAGCATGGCCGGCAACAAGCAACTTGTAAGATACAGGCACTTTAGTAATAAATTGTTTGATATTAGACTCAGTATCGATACCGATACCAACAAAACCAAGTTTTGGTGAGTTTTTTGCAATGGCATCGAGATAAGGCATCTCTTGAACGCACGGTGCACACCAGGTTGCCCAAAAATTCACAACCGTCGGACGACCTAAGTACTCACGCAGTGCGAAGGGCTTGCCGTCTAGGTCTGGCAGACTCGCGCCATAAAACGCGCTTGGATCCGCCTTTGCCGAACTGTCGCTCGGCACCTGCACCCCGATCGCCCGGTTGGCAGCCGGTGCTCTACTCGATGACGATTTCCAGGCAAACCAGGCGGTGCCAAGCATCGCAGCCAGGCCGCCCGCACCGAACAGAATTGTTCTTCGTTTCATAAGCCACATCATAGCGTCAGATCGAATGGATGCCGAGAGAGAAATGACCTCAAACGCTACGCACTCTCCCTCTACAATGCGCACAGGAGATTAGTCATGCATCTGCATATTTTGGGAATCTGCGGCACGTTTATGGGCAGCCTGGCGCTTATCGCGCGCGCGGCCGGCCATCGCGTCACAGGTTGCGACGCAGGCGTCTACCCTCCCATGAGCACCCAGCTCGAAGAACAAGGTATCGCGCTCATTGAAGGCTTTGAGGCAGATCAACTCTCGCTTAAGCCCGACCTCTTTGTGATTGGCAATGTCGTCACCCGAGGCAACCCCTTAATGGAAGCCATTCTGGATGCGGGCCTGCCGTACACATCGGGCCCGCAATGGCTTGGCGAGCATGTTTTACAAGGCCAGCATGTGCTTGCGGTCGCAGGTACACATGGCAAGACAACCACCAGCTCGATGCTGGCATGGGTTCTGCACTGCGCGGGTAAACAACCTAACTTTCTAATTGGCGGCGTTGCTCCCGGCCTAGAAGTTTCAGGCCGATACGACCCCTCGCAACGTCTTTTTGTTATTGAAGCAGACGAGTACGACACGGCTTTTTTCGACAAACGCTCAAAGTTTGTCCACTATCGGCCCAAGACAGCTATCCTGAACAATCTGGAATACGACCACGCTGATATCTTTCCGGATCTCGCGGCTATCGAAACGCAGTTTCATCATCTCGTACGTACCATTGCGCGCTCGGGCCAAGTCATTGCGCCCACCGCGGAAGAGGCGCTTGACCGCGTACTCGCCCGAGGATGCTGGGCCGAACTCGTCCGCACAGGCGAGGTCTCAGGCTGGCACACGATTGAGATCAGTCCGTTATCCTTTGAGGTCAAGCGCGGTCACACCTCTTATGGCATCGTCCAATGGACTCTGACAGGCGCACATAACCGCAACAACGCGCTCGTCGCGATCGCGGCGGCAGCGCATGTAGGCGTGGATGCGCGCGCAAGCGTCGAAGCACTCTCTGCATTCACCGGGGTAAAACGTCGCATGGAAGTGCGCGGCACCGTTCGCGGCGTCACGGTCTATGACGATTTCGCGCATCACCCCACTGCAATTCGCACGACGCTTGATGGGCTCCGCGCACAAGTAGGATCGCAGCGGATTCTCGCGGTTCTAGAACCGCGCTCCAACACAATGAAACTTGGCACGATGGCGGCTCGGCTGCCGCAAGCGCTTGAGCCTGCCGATCTCGTGTTTTGTTTTGGTCAGCGTGACGGCAAACAAGCCCTAGGCTGGGATCCGGCAGAGGTGCTTGCATCTCTCGGGACACGTATGCAATCACACCATGAGATCGATTCGCTGGTCGAGGCCGTCGTGACGGCGGCGCAGTCAACCGATCACATTCTAGTCATGAGTAACGGCGGCTTCGCGGGCGTACATGCCCGCCTGCTCGACGCACTATCCGGCAAGCAGTAAGCCGGGCAGCAAACCGAATCACCGGATATCGTATGTACGTTTTGTTTGAAGAAGAGGGAATGTTTAAGACTGGGCACATTATGTCCGAGTCTGATGCCGCCCTGCAGGTTGAGTCTGAATCCGGTAAACGCAGCAAAATCAAGCGTGCCAATTGTTTATTTACGTTTGCAAGCCCGGCGCCAGATATCTTGATGCCCGAAGCACAAAGGCTCTCAGAAGAAATAGAGCTCCAGTTTTTATGGGAGTGCGCGCCCCAAGACGAATTCGATATTGAGACGCTTGGGACCGACTACTTCGGCCACCCGATCAACACGCTCGAAAAAACCACGCTGCTCCTGCGTCTGCACAGCGCACCGATTTATTTTCATCGTCGCGGACGCGGCCGCTATCGTCCCGCCCCGCCAGAGATCCTGACTGCCGCGCTCGCAGCACAAGAAAAAAAACAACGGCAAGCCGCTGAAATGTCCGCGTGGGCCGATGAAATGATTGCAGGTCGGCTGCCACAAACAATCGCTGACTCAGCGATGACGCTGATCACACGACCAGACAAAAATTCTCAGGCCTGGAAGGCCTTGGATACGGCTGCTGCCAGCCTACACAAACCGCCTGAACGGGTACTGCTAGAACTTGGTGCTTGGCCGCATGCGCTGGCGCTGCACAAGGGTCGCTTTATTGCGAACCACTTTCCACGCGGAACCGCCTTTGCAGCCGAGGCCTTACCCTCTTTTGATCGTGAGCTCCCTCTTGCCGATGTCGAGGCCTATTCGGTTGACGATATCACCACGACAGAAATTGACGACGCCTTGTCGGTTAGCGTTCTGCCCGATGGCAACATTCGAGTCGGTATCCATATTGCAGCGCCCGGCTTATCTGTCACGCGCGACAGTGCCTTAGACAAATTAGCCCGTGCGCGAATGTCGACCGTCTATATGCCTGGCGATAAGATCCCGATGCAACCAGACTCCGTCATTGCAGCCTATTCACTCGATGCGGGGCGTCCTACACCCGCGGTGTCTCTTTACGTCACCGCCAACCCAGAAACTGGCGAAATCCTTTCGCACGAAAGCAAGATCGAGCGCGTCGCTGTACGAGAGAATCTTCGCCATCATGCGCTCGATCCGGACATCACTGAAGCGGCTCTTGCTGATCCATCGATTACTTTGCCCTATAACGATTGGATTCGTCCGCTATGGACACTCGCACTCTCTTTAAGTAAACAGCGTGATGTTATTCGCGGCAAGACAGAGAACAACAATCGGGTGGAATACAGTTTCTATGTCGATGGCGATCCAGACAACCCCGAAACTCCCGTGCGGATTGTGCCGCGCATGCGTAACGCTCCGCTAGATCGATTGGTCGCGGAATACATGATCCTGGCCAACAGTACCTGGGGTGGATTGCTTACCGCCAATGGTTTGCCTGGTATTTATCGTTCGCAGCAAGGTGGTCGTGTACGCATGAGCACACAGGCCCTGCCTCATGAGGCGATTGGTGTGGCGCAATATGCGTGGTGCACCTCTCCGTTAAGGCGCTATGTCGACTTAGTCAATCAGTGGCAGATCATTGCCGCCATTGAGCACGGCGTCTCGGCACCCCTGGTCGCGCCCTTCAAACCCAAGGATGCGGACCTGTTTGCCATCATTGGCAGCTTTGAGTCCCAATACACCGCGTGGCACGATTTCCAGAGTAGCTTGGAGCGCTTTTGGTGCCTGCGCTGGCTACAACAACAGCAAATCACAGAGTGTGCGGCTACCGTACTCAAGGAGGACCTTGTTCGCCTAGACCACGCGCCGCTGGTAATTCGCGTAAACGGGCTGCCACAAGCTGAACGTGGTGAAGTTATTACGTTGCAGATTCTATCGACCGACGAACTCACCCTCGAGGTCGAGTGCCGACACGTCGTCACGCAAACGACATGACAGCGCATACAACGCCCTTGCCCATGACCTCGCCGGCCGATTGGTCCGCAGGGCAACGTCGTTTTTTATACTGGGCCGTTGTTCTGTCCGCGCTGTTACACCTTGCGATTCTCGCCTGGAATTTCTCTGGTGAGCAATCTGCACAACCCTTACCTTCTGAAATAGAAGTGATGATGGTCAATGCACAAACAGAGAGCGCACCAGCTGTCGCACGCTTGTTCGCACAATCCAATGTAGATGGAGGGGGAGACGCCCCAAAGGGTTACTCCTCAAACCAACTCGCGCACGGAGGTCATTCACCCGACGATCTCATGCTCGAGGCGCTTGTAAAAAAACGACTACAACTCGAAGCGCAGCAGCAAGAATTACTCACGCTCTTAAAGGCTCAGCAAGCAGCGCAAGAAGGTCGGCCCAACGAGCACTTTCTGAGAGACACAGATCGCAACGGTCCTGACCAAGACGATCAAGAGGCAATCCTGCGCAATAACCGCATTGCGGTCCTGACGCAACAAATCGAACAGTACAGCGAACGCCCCCGTAAACACTTCGACGCACCCTCCACGCGGCAAATGCAATTTGCGCCCTACATTGATCAATGGCGCCTGCGGGTTGAGCAGATCGGCACAGAACACTATCCAAAAGGCGTGGGCGACAAGGTGTACGGCAGTGTGCAGGCGACTCTCACCATCCGTGCAGATGGCTCGGTGGCAGATATCCAAATCAACCGTCCCTCTGACAAGGCTCTACTTAACCAAGCCGTACGGCGCATTGCTCAACTCGCAGCACCTTTCGCGGCTTTTCCCCAAGATATGGCCAGCCAAATCGATGAACTGGTCTTAACGCGGACTTGGCACTTTGTACACGGATCAATCACAACACGATGACATCAACTCAAGCTCCAGCCCGCTGTGCCGTCGTCGGCAACCCCATTGAACATAGTCGTTCGCCAGCCATTCACCAGCAATTCGCGGCGCAGACGGGCGTTAAGCTGACTTACGACCGACTCCTCGCACCGCTAGATGGTTTCGCGCTCACGGTGCGCAATTTTTTTGAATCAGGAGGCCGAGGGCTGAATGTCACGGTGCCCTTCAAGCTTGAGGCATGGGAGCTCGCTCGCGCAAACTTAAGTCAACGTGCGACCTTAGCCCAAGCGGTCAACACCCTTTGGAATGACAGGGGTGCGCTGCACGGCTGCAACACAGACGGAGTTGGCTTGGTTCTTGATCTACAGCGACTCGGTGCGCTGAACGCAGGCTCACGCGTCCTATTAATCGGCGCAGGCGGCGCTGCACGCGGCGTACTCGGTCCGCTCTTGGATGCGGGTTGCGCAACGCTGCACCTGATTAATCGAACAGCCACGCGCGCGCACGAACTGATCGCGCAACACCAAGCGGCATCGTCCATTGCGTCACATCGGCTGACTGCAGGTGGCTTGACGGAAGTAGGCAAACCCCACGACTGGGATCTTGTCATCAACGCAAGTTCCAGCAGCCTTGGAGGCGAGGCGCCTGCGGTGGCTTCTGGGCTGTACGCTAAAAACGCTTGGGCCTATGACATGATGTACGGCGCAACGGCCACTCCCTTTATGCTTCAAGCACAGCGCGATGGCGCTGAAAACATCAGCGATGGGCTAGGCATGTTAGTCGGGCAAGCAGCGGAAAGCTTCCATATCTGGCACGGCGTGCGTCCGGACATCGCCCCGGTGCTGAGCAATCTACGCGCCGCTCTGTCTGGCTCGCGCTAGGCATTACACTAGAACCTATGCAAACCGCACGCCGCTACCTCGCCCGCGAAATCTATCGCTCCACCTCAGTGGTGCTGATCGCTTTGCTAGGCCTCTTTACGTTCTTCACGCTGGTCGATGAACTTGACTCTGTGAGTGCACGATTTCCATTGACGGCCTTGTTCTACTTACAAGGACTATCACTACCCACACGTCTCTACGATTTACTGCCTATCGGCTTACTGATCGGCGCCATCCTTGCGCTCTCAGGCTTAGCGCAACGCAATGAACTCGTGATTCTGCGAGTCTCTGGCGTGAGCGGGATTGGGCTATTGGGCATGCTCTGGACCGTATCTATTCCGATCATTCTGGGCGCACTTGTTTTATCTGAGTTCCTAACACCGCTTGCTGAAATAAAAAGTAGCGAGGTCAATCTATTGATGCGGGGCCGCGTCGAGGGGGGCAGGCTGGCAAGCGGCTACTGGTTTAAAGAGCCCACGCCTAACGGTGGGGTGCGCGTGGTCAACGTCGGAAAACTGCTCACCTCCGGGAATGTCGAAGACTTATCGATTTATGAGTTTCCGGACGGGCTCTCGCTCTCGGTCATGACGCAAGCGAAATCGGGAAGGTTTGTCAAAGGCAAACTTGACATGCAAGGGGTCGTCGAAACCCGTCTCGATCCAAATATCAAGAGCGTGCTGGCTGACGCCAAGGTCACGGGAAAGCCCGCCGCAACCGTCACGCATTTACCTCAACAAACTATTGACACAACCTTGAGCAGTGAACGCCTTATTGCGCGTATCCTCACACCCGAAAAGATGTCCTTGGTGGCGCTGTATGACTACATTGACTATTTAGACCGTAACCAATTGCAAGCAGATCGGCAAATCGTTGCAGTCTGGAGGAAGATGGCGTATCCCTTTACGTTGCTGGTGATGCTCACGATTGCTGCGCCGATTAGCTTTATGCAGACGCGCCGTGGAGGGGTTGGCGCGAAGGTTTTTTTAGGTATCTTACTTGGTACTGGCTTTTTTATGATCAATCAACTAGCGCTGAACGTCAGCTTGCTGTTTCGCTGGCCGCCAGTCGTGACAGCACTTCTGCCAAACATTGGCGCCATGATTCTTGCCCTGACTGCGGTGTTCATGATGGAAAACAGAAACGCCCTCGCGCAGCGCAACGGTAGATTTTTCTTTTGGAAAAAATCGAACCTATGAGTATTGGTAGCATCTGGATGATTGGGGATGTGCAAGGCTGTTGCGACAGTCTGAATCACTTGCTTGAGCAACCAAAGATCGCAGACGATCCCAATGCACGCTTCTGGTTCGCGGGGGATTTGGTCAACCGCGGTCCTCGCTCGCTCGCAACACTCAGACGGATTATGGCGATGGGTGACCGCGCCTTATCCGTGTTGGGCAATCACGATCTGCATTTGCTGGCTATGGCAGCGGGCGCCAGGCGACCGAGCAAGCGCGATACCTTGACCGAGGTGCTAGAAGCCCATGATGCCCCCGAGATTCTGGACTGGCTGCGTCACTGTCCGCTCGCTCACTTTGAATATGGGCACCTACTCGTTCACGCTGGCGTGCTCCCAGAGTGGTCGGCAGAAAAGACCATGGCGCTCGCTGATGAGGTACACACGCAGTTGCGCAGTGACGCATGGCAGCAGTCTCTTTTAACGATGTACGGTAATGAACCCGACTACTGGGATGATGCGTTTCGTGGGCCGGAGCGCATGCGTGCCATTATGAATGCCTTGACGCGAATCCGTCTTTGCAACAAAGAGGGTCGCATGATGCTATCTGTCAAGACCGGACCCGAAGTCGTGCAACCAGGACTGACACCCTGGTTCAATATGCCCAAGCGCATGACGCGCGACGTCACGGTAGTTTTTGGGCATTGGTCAACCTTGGGCTTAACACTCAAGCCAGACCTGATCTCGCTAGACACGGGCTGTGTGTGGGGTGGTCAACTGAGTGCAGTCAGGTTGCAAGACCAGTTCGTTGTGCAAATTGCCTGCACGCAGAGCGTCGATCCCCTGGCAGATTAAGTGCCGAACCAGTCGATCAGAATTGGGTCGACGCGCGCGGCGTCCTCATAGTTCACCCAATGTCCGACATCGGGCAGGATTACGCCCCGACGATTCGCGTGTCCCTCAATCATATGCGTCATCAGATATTCAGGGGTGCAAGTGACGTCATGCTCACCCCACACAATTAAAGTCGGTCCGGTGTACACATCGAGCGCAGGCCCAAGTAAGCCCCGACCAGAAATCCCTCGACTACGGAAGCGTGTATGGATACAAGAATAAGTGTGGATCCCGATCGCAAAAGGATCCAGCTGTTCATCGGCATAAATCATGTGCGCCCACAAATTGAACCGCATGGCCTCAAGCAATTCTTCCTCCGTTAACGCACGCTTCCAATTCACAAGCTTGCCACGCTCGCGCCTTGGTCCACCATGCCCCCCCGGCCCTAACACTGCTAGGCGCTTAACCGCCAAACCCTCGGCGGCCACATTGGCGGACACGAGCCCTCCGAAAGAAAAACCAGCAAGATTGAAGGGAGTCGTGGGCCCTAATAGCGTTCGTATTGAGGCAGCAGTGACTTGAACCATGTTCTCAAAATCGTCAAAAACAGGCGCGCTCGAGTCCCCATAGCCAGGCAGATCCGCGATATAGAGCGTGAAATGTTTCGACAACACATCGATATTGCGCGCCCAATGCAACCAACTGCCATGTCCACCATGGATGAGCAGTAACGGCTCGCCTTGACCAAACTGACGCCACATCACTTGCTGCCCTGCTACATCGACCAAATGACGCTGGCACTTTTTTTCGTATTCAGCCATCCAATCGAGGGTGAGCTGATTGACCGGAGTTGTCATCGCGGGAAATCCTCAAACATTGCAATGCTATTTAAAGTTTGTAAATAGTATCGCAAGGACAACCGCTCAACAGCTGTGAAATTGTGTAAATTGGCGGTGTTGCCTAACTTCCTTTTAACAAAGGCCCGCCATGATTATCGATTGCCACGGTCATTTCACGACCGCCCCCGCTCAGGTCGCGAAATTTCGCACAGAGCAGATTGCTGCCTTCCAACGCACTGGCATAGCGCCACCCGCAGCGCCACCCGCAGTGACTGACGACGAAATCCGTGCAGGTATCGATCAAAATCAGTTGCGCATCATGCGAGAGCGCGGGATTGATATGACAATCTTCTCGACCAAAGCGGTCGCAATGGACCACCACATGGGTAATGAGGACACCAACGTTACTTGGGCCCGCTTTAATAACGAACTGATTCACCGCGTGTGTAAGCTCTATCCCGATCACTTTGTTGGCGTATGCCAATTGCCTCAGGCCCGTGGTGTGGCACCTGGCGCACGAGTCATCGCAGAGCTCGAGCGTTGCGTCAATGAGTTTGGCTTCATTGGCGCCAACCTCAACCCGGATCCGACCGGCGGTCACTGGAGCGATCCACCGCTATGGGATAAAAAATGGTGGTATCCGCTTTACGAAAAAATGGTCGAGCTTGATGTGCCGGCCATGATCCACGTCAGCGGCTCGTGCAACCCGCACTTCAACGCCGTAGCCACGCACTATATCAACGGCGACACGACTGCGTTTGTGCAGTTCATGACCTCCGATATTTTTAAAGATTTTCCAACACTCAAATTTATTATTCCGCATGGCGGCGGCGCAGCACCCTATCATTGGGGACGATACCGTGGGATCGCGCAAGACATGGGCTTGCCGCCACTCGAAGAGAAAGTGCTCAAGAACGTTTTTTTTGACACTTGCGTCTATCACCAGCCGGGCATCGATCTGTTGTTGCGCGTGCTACCCACTAAAAACATTTTGTTCGCGTCAGAGACCGTCGGAGCCGTGCAAGGCATCGATCCATTGACTAACTTCTACTACGACGACACGAAGCGCTACATTGATGCGTCCCCGTCGGCCGACACACAACAGAAGCAACAAATGTTTGCGCGTAACGCTCTGGGCGTTTATCCGCGTTTGCGTGCACACCCTCGCTGCCAAAACTGTTAGCCCAGGTGCAGCCTGGGCAAGAAGGGATCTTCGCCGCTTAATTGCGGCGGGCCAATGCCTGTTGTATGGACTGCCGAGCGCGGTGACCTAGCTCTGCACGAGGAGGTGCCTCGTTGCCATCGGGCTGCCAGATCGGCGCCAAAAACTCAACCTCCACGCTGATGCCGTGACCGCCAAGTACTTTCCACAAGTTTTTGGCAAGGGTTTCTTCCCCGACAAAAGCGGCAAAATCGCTGCGCTTTTCATGGTGATAAAAAATAAGTGCGATGGGCTGTATGGGCGCGTCAGCTTTACGCGCGGGCTCAAACAAATTGGCATAAAACGGCAGCAAATCGTAGCCAGGTGACGTTGTTCCCTCGGGAAACAAACCAACTGCATGTCCTCGTGCGAAACGCTCTTGCATCGCATGCCCCGCTTGATGCACGGCATGACGCGAAGCACGCTCAATAAAAATGGTGTCGGCTCCGGCTACCAACCAACCCAGTAGCGGCCAGCGGCGAATCTCACTCTTTGCCACAAATACTGTCGGACGCGCCGCATTGAGCAAAAAAATGTCGAGCCAAGACACGTGGTTGGACACCAGAAGGACAGCTCCTGTTGTCGGGGGTGCGCCGGTACGCAGGGTTTTAATTCCACACAACACCAGCAGGAGGCGAGACCAGTGTCGCTTCGTCCAGCCACGACCTTGTGTGCCAATGAACGGATGAGCCAAAAGAATGACGCACAACCCAGCGACAACCCAAATGGTTAAAGCAGTGAGCCTGCAAACAAAGCGCAGTAGACTCAACCAGCCAACTCCCAAGCGACCTGCCCGCGCACGATAGTTGTCTGCACGCGCCCAGGCAAGTCCATGTCCAAGAAGGGCGTATGCTTGCTTTGACTCAACAGGCTCTGACGGCTCACTTTCCAATAGGCGGCGGGGTCAACGATACACAAATCGGCGGGAGTACCCACGCCAAGCTGCCCTGCCGAGGCAATAGCGGGTGAGCATGCGCTTAACACACGGCCTGGGCCGCTTGTCACACGTGCCAACGCATCAACAAGAGGCACCTTCGCCTCGTGTGCCCACTTCAGTGTCAAGGACAAAAGAAGCTCAAGGCCCGTCGAACCGGGTTCAGCTTCTGCGAAAGGCAGCATCTTACCTTCGTCATCGACGGGCGTGTGATCCGAACACACGACATCAATCGTGCCATCAGCGAGCCCGGCACGAATTGCATCGCGATCACGCTGCCCACGCAAGGGCGGATCGAGCCGGAAGTTGCTGTCGTAATAACCAATATCGACATCGGTCAGATGTACGTGATTAGCCGACACATCGCACGTCACGGCCAAACCTTCTCGCTTGGCGGCGCGCACAAGATCAATTCCTGCCGCCGAAGATAGGCGACAAAGATGTAGGCGAACACCCGTTGTACGCTGAAGATCAAACAAGGTATTGAGCGCAATCGTTTCGGCTTGTTGTGGAATACCTGGCAACCCGAGACGTGAAGCATAGGCGCCACTCGCCGCAACACCACCTTTAGACAACCAAGGGTCTTGCGCACGCAGCCACAACATGAAATCAAACGTACGCGCATACTGCATCGCGCGAAGCAATACTGTGGTGTCGAGCACAGGCGCATCTGCTTGCGAAAACGCGATGCACCCTGCATCGGTAAGCTCGGCCATCTCTGTTAAGTTCTCCCCCTTGAGGCCCACCGTCATCGCCCCAAGCGGATACAAATTTACCTGGGCGAGCTGTCTGGCGCGGTGTTTGAGCATTTCAACTAGGCCTGGCTCATCGAGCGTGGGGTCTGTGTCCGGCGGTAAGACCAGACTCGTAATGCCACCAGCCAGTGCTGCCCGCATTTCACTCTCGAGGGTGCCGCGATACTCAAAGCCAGGCTCGCGCAGGCGCGCAGCTAAATCCACCAGCCCAGGGACAACTAACTTTCCCGTGGCGTCGATCACACGATCTGCTTTAAAGCCGGCAGGTGTCTGACCAAAAGTAAGGACTCTGCCATCCGCAATAAATACATCCGTTTGTTGATCGACCTTATTAGCTGGATCAATCACGCGACCATTTTTTATCTGAAGCTTCATGCTGATGCCCCTGCGACGATACTCATAACAGCCATACGCACCGCAATCCCAAAGGTCACTTGATTCAAGATCACTGAATGCGGGCCATCGGCGACCGCCGAATCGATTTCTACGCCACGATTCATGGGGCCTGGATGCATCACAATACAGTCAGATTTCGCCAGTGCGAGTTTTTCTTGAGTCAGACCATAGTGCTTAAAATATTCATGCGATGAGGGAAGTAAAGCGCCCCCCATTCGTTCATTTTGTAGGCGCAGCATAATGATGACATCTGCACCTTTTATGCCTTCGTTCATATCGGTGAACACGCGAACACCCATCTGATCAAGTCCCGAGGGCAGTAAGGTCAAGGGCCCTACCGCACGCACCTCCGCCACGCCGAGGGTAGTGAGTGCATGAATATTCGAACGCGCGACACGCGAGTGCAGAATATCGCCGACCACCGCAACCGTTAAGTTAGCAAAATCTTTCTTGAAATGTCTGATCGTGTACATATCAAGCAGACCTTGCGTTGGATGCGCATGACGCCCGTCGCCTGCATTAATCACATGTACATGTGGCGCAACGTGTTGCGCGATCAAATATGGCGCTCCGCTTGCTTGGTGACGCACGACAAACAAATCGGCCTGCATCGCCGACAGGTTTGCAATCGTGTCGAGCAGGGTTTCGCCTTTTGCTGCGGACGAAACGTTGATATTCAAATTGAAGACATCTGCCGACAATCTCTTTGCGGCTATTTCAAATGTAGTCCGCGTGCGCGTCGAGTTTTCAAAAAACAGATTGAAGACGCTCTTGCCGCGTAAGAGGGGTACTTTTTTCACGTCGCGATCTGCAAGCGGCACGAAGGTCTGCGCGGTATCTAGGATATGTGTCAGGATGTCGCGAGACAACCCTTCGGTCGTTATGAGATGCGTCAGCTCACCATGTCGATTGAGTTGAGGATTACGCATCACTGCTCCTTGGATTCAATAGTGAGAACAAACCCACCCGCCTGCGTTTGCGACAGCACAAAACTGGCAGCAGGAGCAGGATCTATATGTCCACCGACCGCAACAGCTGCAATCGGCAATTCGCGTCCACCTCGGTCGATCAACACCGCAAGCCGAATCGAAGCCGGCCTGCCGTAATCAAACAACTCATTCATGGCTGCTCGAATCGTTCTGCCGGTGTAGAGCACATCATCGACGAGAACCAAATGCTTGCCTGCGACCGGAAAAGATATCTCTGAAGGCATCACCTGCGAATGCAAGCCGATTTTGTCGAAATCATCACGATAAAAACTGATATCAAGCGTGCCCATCGGCTGTGCAAGTCCGAGATCTTTTTGAAGGCGTTGCGCGAGCCAAGCGCCACCAGAATGAATACCAACCAAATGCACGAGCTCAGGAGGTAGCTCTTCGATTGCATGGCGCACAGCGGCCAAAAGATTGCCGTAGAGCGTTTCAGCGTCTGGCAAGGTAGCGGGGGTGTATGCGGGTGTTGTAGTGGCCATTGGTCGAGCCTCAAGTCAGCGCATCAAAGTAGCGTTGGAGAATAATAGCCGCTGCGACGGCGTCATCAGGGGCATTACCGGTAATTTTCTGTGCCTCCATGCTCGAGCCTCGCTCATCGACCAGCGCAACAGGTAGCTTGAAACGGCCTTCCAGCTGGTGCGCAAAGCGTCTGCAGCGTGCGGTCGCCTCTTGGTCAGAACCATCCGTATTCAGTGCGAGCCCGACCACCAAGCGTTCTGGCTGCCAGAGCTTTAGCAAGGCCTCGATGCGGGCAAAGCGGGCGTCACGGGTGTCTGTCTCGATGATTTCGAGCGGTCTGGCCTGCTTGAGCAAAGAGTTTCCGAGAGCAACGCCTAATTTCTTGACGCCGTAATCAAAGGCGAGAAGCGTTTCCTCAGGCATGCCCCGCCACACCAGACAACATTGCAGGATCAATACCAAGAAGTTTGAGTGCGGCCGCGTAACGGTCCTCAGGAGGGGTCGCAAAAATGACCTCCGCGCTTGCAGGAACCGTCAGCCAGGCGTTTTGCGCGATTTCGCTTTCAAGCTGCCCGGCGCCCCACCCTGAATACCCCAGCGTAACAAGCATTTTGTCGGGCCCATTGCCCTGCGCAACAGCTTGAAGCACGTCCCGGGAGGTCGTCAAGGCCAGGTTGCCGAGTTGAATACTCGAACTAAAACTCCCCGCAGGGGAGTGCAACACAAAGCCGCGATCCGTATGCACCGGACCACCAAAATACACTGCTGCATTCTGGGGCAGTGCGATTTCAAGTGTTAGATCGATTTTTTCGAGCAAGCCGGCAACACTTAGGTCGGTGGGACGGTTGATCACTAAACCGAGGGCACCTTTTGGACTGTGCTCGCAAACATAAATCACCGTGCCAGCGAACTCGCCATCAACCATGCCTGGCATGGCCATCAGAAACTGATTGGACAGATCGATTGGCTCGGCGGCCGGCGTAGCGTGTTGCGTCATAGGCCTGGCTTAGATCTCCATGAGTTCAAAGTCTTCTTTGCGTGCACCGCATTCTGGGCATACCCAGTTTGGTGGCACGTCTTCCCAGCGGGTACCCGGGGCAATTCCCTCTTCGGGGACGCCAGTCTCTTCATCGTAAATCCAACCGCAAATCAAACACATCCAAGTACGCATTTTTTTCTCTTCGTCTGAGGATTAACCGCTCCGCGCGTAATTTTAGGCGGATAAAACGGCTCATCTCTTACAATGGGGTCAATCTTAC
>CAIUZV010000032.1 GCA_903903735.1 uncultured beta proteobacterium
ACTTGCCCCGTGAGGCCGTCGATGCCATGCACCAACTTTGATATGGAGTTTGCTGCGCATTTCGCTACTCATGAAAAGTCCTGTTCGGACACATATGAGTAGAATACACCAAATGAGAATGATTATCAATACCGTTTTGAAGCCGACATCGCCCTAGACAGCACGATTACCGGAACCAGCCCCGCCATCACGATCGTGAGGGACGGCAATGCAAGCTCGGCCAAGCGTTCGTCCGCTGCCAATTGATAGGTGGCGACGGCGAGTGTGTCGAAATTGAAGGGACGCAACAATAGGGTCGCCGGCAGCTCTTTCATCACATCGACAAAGACGAATAGACCCGCCGTCAACAAACTGCGCTTGAGCAAGGGAAAATGGACATCACGCATCGTCTGGAAGGGCGTTGCACCCAGTAGGGCTGCCGTGCCATCCATGGAAGGCGTAATGCGCGACAGGCCAGTCTCAACGCTTTGCAGGCTAGACGACAAAAAACGGATCAAATACGCGTAAATCAATACCCAGGAAGTCGCAGACATAATCCAAGCAGCTTGCATCAAGCCAAGAAACGACAAGATACCTACTGCCAACACTGCACCTGGCAAGGCATAACCCAGCCCGAGCAGTCGATTTACCCAGACAAGGGTTCTACTTTTGGTTAAACGTGCAGCGTAGGCCAGTGCAACAGCACACGCGACCGAGATCAACGCAGTCACACACGCCAACCAAAACGAATTCGTCAACCATTCGGCGTAACGGACATCAATGCTCAGACCTTGTTGCCACAATAAATTGATCAAGGCGAGTACCGGAACAATGAAGGCGCACATCAGTGTTGCTCCACAAAAGGCGAAAGCCCAACACGCTTTACCTCCTCGCAAAGACTTGGGTAAAACTGCTCGCTGAATCACCCCTGAGCTCGCATAACGTAACCGCGCACGATTACTTTGCTCAATATAAAAAATCAAACCTACAAAAACCAATAAACCCAGTGATAGCTGCACCGCCGCTAAACGGTCACTAAAAGACAGCCATGCTTTAAAGATGCCCGTCGCGAATGTCTCAACACCAAAGTAAGAGACCGCGCCGTAATCTGCGAGCACCTCCATCAGTGCTAGCGCCATCCCGGCAAAAATCGCGGGGCGAGCCATCGGTAAGACGAGTCGATAAAAAGCCTGCGTGCCGCTATAGCCAAGCGTTTCAGCCGCCTCCGAGAGACGACCACTGCGGTCCAAAAACGCTGTGCGTGCAATCAAATACACATAGGGGTATAAGCAAAAAGAAAAGGACCACATCGCCCCACCCAGAGATCGAGGGTCAGGGAAGAACCACAGACTCTCTAGACCTAACATCTGCCGCAACAACGTTTGCACAGGCCCTGCAAATTGCAGTACATCCACAAACAGATAGGCCATGACATACGTTGGAATGGCTAGCGGCAGTATTAACGCCCATTCAAATATTCTTTTTCCGGGAAACTGATAGTTTGCAACCAACCAAGCGTTGCCAACACCAAGTACAAAAATACCAATACCCACTCCGATTAATAAAACAAAGGTGGATACAAGGTAATCTCCGAGGACAAACTCCCACAGGTGCAATAAGGTCCCTTGTGCGCTAAGATCAGCGGCAACCGATCCATCCTGCGTGTGAAAAAAGGGGATGAGCAGCCCCAGCAGTGGAAGGGACAGTAAGAAAGCAATCAGGGCTACAACACGATGCATCGAAATGGGTCGCTGGGCTAAAACGCGGTTTCTGGAAGCAAATCCCAGTTAATGCGAAAATTATAAAGATGAATGAGACACAACCCCTACTTTCACTTGAACACGTCCGAGTCGGTTACCCGCGCTTGGACGGTCGGGGCTGGATGCCAATTGTCGAAGATTTGAGCCTAAGTCTAGCGCGCGGGGACATTGCCTGCCTGCTCGGCCCATCCGGCTGCGGCAAATCGACCATTTTGCGGGCAATTTCTGGCTTTGAAGCCCTACAAGAGGGTCAGATAAAGCTAAATGGCAAAGTAGTCAGCTCTTCTCGCATTCAAGTCGCACCGAACTTGCGACGGGTGGGGATGGTATTTCAAGACTTTGCCTTGTTCCCACACCTCAGTGTCCTGGGTAACGTCACCTTTGGCCTTCGCTCTCTTGCAGCCAGCAAACGACGCGAAGTTGGTTTAGCTTGGCTAGAACGCGTCTCGCTTGCAGATAAGGCCGACGCCTACCCACATGAGCTCAGCGGTGGCCAACAACAAAGGGTTGCATTGGCTCGAGCCATGGCACCAGAACCAGATTTAATTCTGCTTGATGAGCCTTTTTCTAGCCTAGATATTGATCTACGCGAAAGACTTGCG
>CAIUZV010000033.1 GCA_903903735.1 uncultured beta proteobacterium
CATTTTATTACCCCGTATAAAAGTTTATTTTATGGCCGCTTTTCTGTTGCGGTGAAGCTAGTATAACAAAATCTTTTATTCTGTCAAACATTAATTTATATATCCGACTAAATTACTATGGTAATTATGGCAATTGTGGGCAATGTGGGTCATCGTGTGGGTCATGTTTTTGACCCACATTGCCCACACCAAATGCGTTGGTACGACTGGGTTTTAGGCATTTGTGGGCAATGTGGGTCATCAAAAATCAAAGTTGTGAATTACTTTATACAGTACTGTATATCCGTACACTGTATAAGTGTACAGCGCCGCTAAAAAGTACTGTACAAAAGGGGTCTAGCGATTTAAATTTCACTGTCCGATGACCCACATTGCCCACATCTCAAAATGACAACTAAAAAGCCTGGTCGGCCGCCGTCAATCCGCACGCGACAATTTCAGCGCTACATATCCGATAGCCAAGCGGCGGTGATTGCGGCCGCCGGCGCCGGCGATATGTCCGAGGGTTTTTGTAACTTGATTGATCTGTATAGTCAGTTATACGAATTGCGAATGGTAAATGGCGCCGATATCGATTGCTGTATATCTAATCTAATCAAACTATCGGAATCAAATAAGCCATAGGTTTTGACTATCTAATAGGTTTTGCGTGCTACTTGGCCATAAACTATTTGTTTACGGTACCGGCCGAAAAGCTGCCCCGCATTTATATACCCACGCATGCGTTATTTGCCAGGCTCCCCGCCTTTTCGGCGTCAATCGCTTGGCATATCGCCCCCGCCGATATCCGCCGCCATAGCCCCCGCCTATTAATCCCCCTCACTCGCGGCCATAATGCAGATAACCAGCATTATGTAAAATGCGGCCGCATAGGTTTTCGCTATGAATTTCGGCGCTTTACCGGCTTTTCATGCTATTTTGACATGGGGGGGAGGGGGTGGGCGCCGGCTTGTAATATTTGCGGGTGCCCCACACCCACAAAAAAAGCAAAAAAAGGCAAAATAGCAAAATAGCCTTTCTGGCAAACCAAAATAGCAAAAAGAGCTATACAATCCGATTGCTTCCAATTAAAAGGAAAAAAGCGATGCCAGCACCAATAAAAGACCCGCCATACGTCCTACCCGCGACGCTTCCAAAGACCGACACGCAGCGCATTAAAGAGCTAAAGCGCATGCTGATTGAAGGCAAGGGCGAGCATGTCGTCCAAAAAGTGCTGGACATTGCTCTAGATGATGGGCATCCAGGACAAATGGCCGCGCTAAAGATGTGCATGGATCGCGCGCTACCGGCTAGTTTGTTCGAAAAGACCGCCGCCCAACGCAGTGCGATTAACATCACCATATCGACGCTAGGTGCGCCACAGATCGTCGAATCCCCGTCAGACGACAACATAACGGACGTAGAGGCCAAAGATGTCTGACGTACATTTCCAGTTCCTGCCGTGGCAAGAGCAAGTCTTTGTTGACCCCACACGTTTCAAAGTGATCGCCGCAGGGCGGCGCTGCGGCAAATCTAGGTTAGCGGCTACTACGCTGTTGTTGGAAGGACTAAAGTGTCCGGCAGGATCGGCCGTGCTTTACGTGGCGCCAACCAACGGACAGGCGCGCCAGATTATCTGGAACGTACTGATGGACTTAGGCAAGGACGTAATCGCCAACAGTCATATCAACAATCAGGACATCACCCTAATCAACGGCGCGGTTATCTATGTGAGGGGCGCTGATAGACCCGACACGCTGCGCGGTGTGTCGTTGACGTATGCAGTGCTGGACGAGGTAGCTGACATCAAGCCCGAAGCCTGGGAGCAGGTCATACGCGCGTCGCTATCGGACAAAAAAGGTCGTGGGATGTTCATCGGGACACCCAAGGGCAGGAATTGGTTCTACGATCTGTTTCAGCTGGGCGAAGACAATACCGACTCCGATTGGAAGAGCTGGCACTTCACCACCAAAGACAACCCGTTGATTGACCCTGCCGAGATTGAATCGGCTAAGAAAACATTGTCGAGTTTTGCGTTTAAGCAGGAATACATGGCCAGCTTTAGTAATGCTGGATCGGACATATTTAAGGAAGAGTGGGTCAAGTATGGCGAAGAGCCGACACAAGGTAGTTACTTTATTGCGGTTGACTTGGCGGGTTTTGAAGAGGTCGCTAAGCAAGCGGCCAATTCTAAGAAAAGGCTAGACGAATCGGCCATTGCGATTGTCAAAGTGACCGACGAAGGCAAATGGTGGATCAAAAAGATTGAGCATGGCCGGTGGGACATTCGTGAGACGGCTGCCAAGATATTGATGGCTATGCGCGACTATCGCCCAACATCGATCGGAATTGAGCGTGGCGCCCTAAAAAATGCTGTTTTGCCATATTTAAGTGACTTAATGCGCAAGAATAATGTATATTCGCATATAGTTGACCTAACGCATGGCAACCGGAAAAAGACTGACCGGATTATCTGGAGTCTCCAAGGGCGTTTTGAGCATGGACGGATTGTGCTTAACTCGGACGAGGATTGGGATGTATTTCTCGACCAACTGCTGATGTTTCCCGCGCAGGGGGTACACGACGATTTACCTGACGCCTTGTCCTATATAGACCAATTAGCCGTGACATCCTACATGCAAGAGGATGATTCTGACGATTGGGAACCAGTGGATATTATTTCGGGTGTCTGATGGAACAAAATGATTTTGACCAACCCACAGAAAATGACAAAGAGCTAGTCAGTTTTGTGGTAGATCACTGCGATAGGTGGAGAACCTATCGCGATATTAATTTTCTCCCGCAATGGGAAGAATACGAGCGCATCTTCCGTGGCCAATGGGCCTCCGAAGACAAGACGAGAGAGTCAGAGCGCTCCCGCATCGTAACACCCGCAACCCAACAGGCAGTCGAAACGCGCCATGCAGAAATCATGGAAGCGATTTTTGGCTCGGGCGAATTCTTTGACATCAAAGACGACATTAAAGATGTGGATGGCAATCCGCTAGACATCGAAGACTTGAAACTCCAGATGATGGAAGACTTCAAGCGCGACAAGTTAAGAAAACACGTTGACCAAGTGGTGCTGTTGGCTGAGATTTACGGCACTGGTATCGCTGAGATTGTCACGTCGATGGAAAAAGAGCTGGTTCCTTCGACGATGCCCATGCCAGGTCAAGCCCAAGCGGCCATTGGTACGATTGAACGCCAGCGGGTATCGGTCAAGCCGATGCCGATCAATCCGAAAAATTTCTTGTGGGATCCCAACGGTACGACAGTTGACGACTGTATGGGTGTGGCCATTGAGAAGTACGTCTCGATCCACAAAATCGTGCGTGGTATCGAGCGCGGTATCTACCGCAAAGTCAATATCACCCCGACCTATGAAGATACGGATTTGGAGCCGACGCAAGAAGTTAGTCAGTACCAAGATGAGAAGGTGCTTTTGTTGACCTACTACGGTCTGGTGCCGAGAGAGTATCTGAATAAAGTTGAAGACGAGGACATCGTCGAGCTGTTTCCTGACGAATCCGCTGCTGAAGACTATCAAGACATGGTCGAAGCGATCATCGTCATTGCGAACGACGGCATGTTATTGAAGGCCGAGGAAAGTCCGTACATGATGAAGGATCGTCCTGTACTGACCTATCAGGCTGATACGGTGCCCAATAGATTGCCTGGCCGTGGGACGATCGAAAAAGCCTACAACATGCAGAAATCCATTGATGCGCAAGTGCGTACTCACTTGGATTCACTGGCGTTGACTGCTTCCCCAATGATGGCGGTCGATGCAACCCGTCTGCCACGGGGTGCGAAGCTGACAGTTCAGCCAGGCAAAGCAATCTACACCAACGGCAACCCGAATGAGATTCTGTATCCGTTCAAGTTCGGTCAAACGGATGGGTCAAGCATAACGACAGCTGAGAAATTCCAGCAAATGCTCTTGCAAGCGACAGGCACGTTAGATAGTAACGGTATGGTGTCTGCTGTTGGCCGAGATGCAGCTGGCACAGGCATGTCGATGGCTGTGGCCTCGATCATCAAGAAGTACAAACGCACGTTGGTGAACTTCCAAGAAGACTTTTTGATTCCGTTCATCAACAAAGCAGCGTATCGCTTTATGCAGTTTGATCCAGAGCGGTATCCGTCGGTCGATATGGTCTTCATACCAACGGCGACCCTTGGCATCATTGCGCGTGAGTACGAGCAAGCACAGTTTATTAGCTTGCTCCAGACGTTGGGGCCTGATACACCGGTCTTGCCGATTATCTTGAAGGGTATTGTCGCTAATAGTTCGCTCTCGAACCGTGCTGAATTGATGCAGCGTCTGGATGCGATGGGTCAAGTTGATCCGGCGGCGCAAGAAAAGCAAATGATTCAGGAACAGCTGGCCATGCAAGCGGCACAAGCGCAGATTGCGGTCAATACGACGCAAGCGGAACAGAATCGTGCTGAAGCTACTAAGACAATCATTGAGACTAAGCTAAAACCTTTGGAAGTTCAGGCCAAGATTCAGCAAGGATTGACAGCTAACCTGCCAAATCAAGCGGATATGGCCTCCAGAGAGTTCGATAAGCGCGTCAAGGTCGCTGAATTGATGTTGAAAGAAGCTGACATCAAAAACAAGTCGAAAATTGTCGAGCTACAGATGAGCAAAGCCAAGGATAATGTCGTCAATGCTGAAAATGACTTCCTTGATGAACTGCAAAAGGGAATGCAATAATGGATATCGACAAACTGTTTAACGTAGACC
>CAIUZV010000034.1 GCA_903903735.1 uncultured beta proteobacterium
AATCAAACGTTTTGGCATTGCCTTCACCATGGCACTCCTGCCTTTGACCGTGGCCTTTGGCTTTATTGGACTAGCGGTTGTTGGCTCGCTTGCCGCACTCATTGCCGCAGAGGCCAGCTTCAAAGCGGTACAGCGGGGTGTGATGCGCCCAGCACGTGAGACGCTGTTTACGCATACCGCAAGAGAAGATCGCTACAAAGCTAAAGCGTTTATCGATACGTTTGTATATCGCGGCGGCGACGCGCTGGGTGCGCAAACGGAGGGCCTATTAAAAGGCCTGGGTATGGGGCTTGCCGGGTTGGCATGGTTTGCCATACCGCTTGCTGCACTTTGGATGGCGCTAGGAATTTGGCTGGGGACCACTCCAAAAAGTCGCCCACGATAAGTTTCATTCACAACCTATTCACAATACACATTCACAACACAGATCATTTTTTTATTTTGCGCAGGAGCTACACATGATGAACCGACGTACCTTGCTACAAACCGCCCTGGCTGCCGCTGGCACCGCCGTACTTCCTCAAGCGTGGGCACAAAACCAGTCCGGCACGGGTCAACTGATCACGCGTGCTATCCCGACAAGCGGTGAGCGCTTGCCCATCATCGGACTAGGCAGTTCCGCCACGTTCGCGCAAGTCGCACGCACAGAAGATCACGATGCTCTCAAAGCGGTACTCGCCAAAATGGCCGAGCTTGGCGGCAGACTATTTGACACGGCACCGAGCTATGGCGCATCCGAAGAAGTCGCTGGAAAAATCGCGCAAGAATTAGGTATCAACAAAAAACTATTCTGGGCAACCAAGTTAAATGTCGCAGCGCGCGGTGGCAAAGCAGACGTCGAAGCGGCACGCAAGCAACTCGAAGCCTCTTTCAAACGAATTGACCGTCCGGTCATTGATCTCATTCAAGTCCACAATATGGGGGATATCGCCACCCAACTGCCTATCTTGCGTGAAGCGAAGCAACAAGGTCGTATACGTTATATCGGCATCACAACTACTTTTGAAAATCAGTACGCTGAACTCATTGAAACCATGCGTACACAGCAGGTCGATTTCATTGGCACGAACTACGCGATTGATGACCTCTTCGCGGAAAAAACTATTTTGCCTCTTGCCAAAGAGCGCGGCATCGCAGTACTTGTCTACGCCCCCTTTGGTCGGGCACGCCTCTGGGCACGTGTCAAAGGACAGCAAGTGCCTGAATGGGCAAAGGAATTTGATGCAACAACCTGGGCACAATTCTTTCTCAAATTCGTCGCCAGCCATCCAACGGTTACCTGCATCACCCCGGCCACAAGTCGTGTTGCAAACATGGCGGACAATATTGGTGGAGGTATCGGCCGCCTACCCGACGAAACCATGCGCCAACGCATGATCGAACATATCAATAAGTTACCCAATGCCTAGGCTACCCATCGGGGCAACTAGGTACATTGTGCTAAATTCTCTTAGCTAGCCTGACGTTGCTGGGCTAGCACCCTTTTTTTGCTTTAGCGCGCGCAGCCTGATGTCTTTATTCAAACGTTCCGTTGTATCCGAAATCACTAATCACACGAGTGTCGTTCTGTCGACGCTTATTGTGATTTGGCTGAGCGTGGTGCTTGTCAGGCTATTAGGCGAAGCGGCCGCCGGACGGATCGGGACGGATGTCGTGGTCGGACTCGCGGCGTTTACGACAATCGCCGCTTTGCCCACTATCTTGGCAGTTTCGCTTTTTATTGGCGTGCTCACTACGGTCACGCGTAACTACCGCGAATCTGAAATGGTGGTCTGGTTCTCGAGCGGCCTGTCCCTGCTCAACTGGATCAACCCCGTGCTGCGTGTAGCCATCCCCGTCGCCTTTCTCATAGCGTTTCTAACGCTATACGGCACGCCTTGGGCAAACCGTCAGATCGGCGAATATCGCGCCCGCTTCGAGTTACGGTCGGACCTGTCTAAAGTCACACCGGGCCAGTTTTTCGAAACTGAAAAAGGAGGGCGTGTATTTTTTGTCGAAGGCCCCACAACGCCCGACGGCCCGTTAGGACAAGTCTTCATGCGACTGATTGAGCCGGACTGGTTTAGCTTAATCACTTCAAACTCAGCCGATACCGTGCTGGAAATGAACGGAGACAAGTTTCTAGTCCTAGGCGAAGGCCATCGTTACGACTTCAAGCTTGGCACACCTGAAATGCGGCTTGTTGAGTTTGAGTCTTTCGGCGCAAGGATTGAAAGCAAGGACGGCGAAGCCTCTCTCAAGAAAGCGCGCGAAGACACTCTCAATAGTCGCCGCTCACGCCCGACTACGTGGTTAATTACAGACCGCGTTCCCAGCTCCTCGGGACAACTGATGTGGCGGGTGGCTGTCCCAATGGCCGCCTTAAACCTTGCGCTCATGGCGATACCGTTAGGTGCTGTTAACCCACGTATCGGTCGCTCTGGCGACTTACTCATCGCTGGCCTGGTTGCCATGCTGTATCTCAACCTGATCAATCTCTCGCAGGGCTGGATCATCCACAGCAAGCTCTCTTTTGTTGTAGGGGTCTGGCTTGTGCATGCCATCTTTGCTGCCTGCACGCTCTTGTTGCTGTGGCACCGCCTAAGAATCAAAACTCCCAAGCCACCGACCGTGGCACCAGCTTAACCATCTACATTGATAAAAAAGGAAAATCTCATGAGCGGACTTCAAAAAATCGACATCACCATCGGCGCGGGTGCCGAAGCGGCAACCGGTCAACACGTTTCGGTGCATTACACCGGATGGCTGCACGATGCGACGGCAGCAGGCAACAAGGGCGCCAAGTTTGATAGCTCAGTAGACCGTGGCGATCCGTTTGATTTTCCGTTGGGCGCAGGCCATGTCATTAAAGGCTGGGACGAAGGCGTTGCCGGCATGAAGATCGGTGGCAAACGCACATTGATCATCCCCCCAGAAATGGGCTATGGTGCTCGTGGTGCGGGCGGTGTGATTCCGCCTAACGCCACCCTGGTATTTGATGTAGAACTTCTTGCGATCAGCTAATCCGGAGACCACTATGCAAAAAAATATCTTCTCAACAGTTCGCGCTGTGGGTGTAAGCAGTCTTGCAGTGTTGGCTTTGTTTGCAAGCTCACACGCAAACGCACAAAGCGCTGCGAACTACCCCAACAAACCCATCACAATCGTCGCGCCCTTTGCGCCCGGTACTCTAACCGACATCCTGACACGCACCATTGCAAACAAGCTTTCTATTGCACTGGGCCAGCCCGTCGTGGCAGAAAACAAAGCGGGTGCGGACGGTAATATCGGGGCAGCCTACGTTGCCTCCGCGCCGGCAGACGGCTACACATTGTTAGTGGGTGCAACCAGCATCGGCTCGATCAACGTGTTGCTGCACAAGAATATCAAGTACGATCCACAGCGCGATTACGTTGGCATTACTAACCTGATCAGCGTGCCAAACGTGCTCGTCGTTGGCTCGCATGTTCCGGCTAAGAACATTAAAGAGTTGCTCGCCCTACAGAAGCAAAAGAGCTTTAATTACGGCTCAAGCGGTGCAGGGGGCAGCATGCACCTTGCAGGCGAGATCTATAAGAAGATGGCTGGCGTAGAGATGGTGCACATTCCTTACAAAGGAACAACACCGGT
>CAIUZV010000035.1 GCA_903903735.1 uncultured beta proteobacterium
CCGTCAACGCATTCACACGCTCACGCACCGAGGCGATGTTCGCCTCATCGCGCGGCTTGTCCAAGACATCCGCAATCAGATTGCCAGTGAGTTCGGCCTCTGCTTCGTTAAAACCACGCGTCGTCATTGCTGGGGTACCCAAACGCACACCGCTTGTGACAAAAGGCTTTTCAGGGTCATTCGGGATGCTGTTTTTGTTCACGGTAATGTGCGCCTGACCAAGCACTGCCTCAGCTTCTTTGCCAGTGATCCCTTTGGAGCGCAGATCCACCAGCATGACATGACTTTCTGTACGTCCGGACACGATACGCAGGCCGCGCTTGACCAATGTCTGCGCCATGACCTGTGCATTTTTAACAACCTGTGCGGCGTAGGCCTTGAACTCTGGCGTTGCCGCTTCGCGGAAGGCAACCGCTTTAGCAGCAATGACATGCATTAAAGGACCACCTTGAATGCCAGGGAAGATCGCCGAGTTGATTGCCTTTTCGTGCTCGGCTTTCATCATGATCACGCCGCCGCGTGGACCACGCAAAGACTTGTGGGTCGTGGAGGTGACGAAGTCGGCATGGGGTACGGGGTTTGGATAGGCACCGCCCGCAACCAGACCAGAGTAGTGCGCAACGTCCACCAACAATAGCGCGCCATTTTCTTTGGCGATGCGAGCCAAGCGCTCGAAATCAATATGCAAAGAGTAAGCCGACGCCCCCGCCACAATCATCTTAGGCTTTTGCGTTTTGGCCAACTGCTCTACTTTGTCGTAATCAAGAACTTCATTCGCATCCAGCCCGTACTGGTGGAAGTTGTAGAGCTTGCCTGATGCATTGACCGAGGCACCGTGGGTCAGGTGACCGCCTTCGGCAAGGCTCATCCCTAATACAGAATCACCCGGCTTGAGAAAGGCCAGGTAAACCGCCTGGTTCGCTTGCGAACCAGAGTTCGGTTGCACGTTGGCCGCTTCGGCACCAAAGAGCGCTTTCAAGCGATCGATCGCGAGTTGTTCAACAATATCGACATACTCGCAACCACCGTAATAACGCTTGCCTGGATAGCCTTCGGCATACTTGTTCGTCATCTGTGTGCCCTGAGCCTGCATAACCGCGGGGCTAGCGTAGTTCTCAGACGCGATCAGCTCAATGTGCTGCTCTTGGCGCGTATCTTCTTTTTGAATGGCTGCCCAAACATCGGGGTCTACACGGTCCAGGGTAAGTTTGCGGTCAAACATAGGAAATCCTGACGAAATAATGGCGAAATAGTGGATAGCGCTAGTGTACTGCGCCCTGAGAGGGCCATTCCCTTTAGGCCGCTGGGGTGATGGTCACGCGGGCAAACTTGCGCTTGCCAACTTGAACGACATAGGTCCCGGCTGCCAGCTGAAGGGTTTTGTCTTCAATGCGGTCACCGTCAATGCGGACGCCACCTTGCTCAATATTGCGCTGGGCCTCCGCACCCGAGGCGACCAGCCCTGCCTCGCGCAACAGTTTCAGTACCCCGACTGGAGCGCCAGCGATGGAGACTTCAGGAATATTGTCTGGGATGGCACCGTCGCGAAAGCGCGCCTCGAACGCAGCCAAGGCGGCCTCCGCTGCCTGCTGAGAATGAAACCGAGCAACGATTTCTTGCGCGAGGGCCACTTTAGCGTCCCGGGGGTTGCGCCCTGCTTCAGTCTCTTGTCGCAGCGCAGCAATGTCTTCAAGGCTGCGGAATGACAGGAGTTCGAAATACTTCCACATCAAGGTGTCAGAGATCGACATGATCTTGCCAAACATAGATTCGGGCGCGTCCCCTATGCCAATGTAGTTATTCTTGGACTTTGACATTTTCTCAACGCCGTCAGTCCCTTCTAGCAAGGGCATCGTCAAGATGCACTGGGGTTCTTGCCCGTATTCTTTTTGTAATTCACGGCCCACGAGCAGATTGA
>CAIUZV010000036.1 GCA_903903735.1 uncultured beta proteobacterium
CAGCTTTATGTGGCGATTGGTATTTCGGGTGCGATTCAGCACTTGGCTGGTATGAAAGACTCTAAAGTCATTGTGGCCGTGAACAAAGACGCTGAAGCCCCAATTTTTGGGGTGGCGGATTATGGGCTGGTCGCTGACTTGTTTCAAGCAGTGCCTGAGCTCGTGACTACGCTTTAATGCGGTACGCTGTCGCTCAGTAGCATTAAAATCCCGTCTGTCTTGGCGGGATTTTTTTTACCTCTAACGGTTGATCAAACATGACATTTCGTGCCCCAGTTGATGATTTTCAGTTTGTGTTTAAACACTTATCGGGGTTGCCACAACTATTGACGCTACCTGTCTTTGCTGAGGCGCAGTTCGACTTGATCGATGCCGTACTAGAGGAAAACGCAAAATTCACCGAAGAAGTTGTCGCTCCGACTAATCGGATTGGCGATTGTCAGCCCCCTGTTTGCCAGAATGGTGTGGTGAAGATGCCTGCAGCGTTCCATGAAGCGTTTGGGCACTTTACGCAAGGCGGTTGGCAAGGCTTGCGTCACCCGCAGCAGTGGGGTGGGCAAGGCCTACCCAAAGTCCTTGCGACAGCAACGACTGAAAATCTATACGCGGCTAACGTCGCTTTTTCGTTGTGTCCTATGTTGACGGATGGTGTGATCGAAGCACTTTTATTAAGTGGAACAGAGCAACAGAAGCAAACGTATATTGAACCGTTAGTTGCTGGCAAGTGGACCGGGACGATGAACCTGACTGAACCACAGGCGGGTTCTGATTTGTCGATGGTCGCCACGCGCGCGCAACCGCAGGCCGATGGAACGTATCGCTTGTTTGGTCAAAAGATATACATCACCTTTGGCGAGCATGACTTAGCCGAGAACATCATCCACTTGGTGTTGGCCCGCACAGCTGATGCGCCTCCCGGCGTCAAAGGCCTGTCGTTATTTGTCGTGCCAAAGTATCTCGTGAATGCAGATGGTTCACTCGGTGCGCGCAATGATGTGTGGTGTGCGTCAATCGAGCACAAGCTGGGCATTCACAGCAGCCCGACCGCGGTGTTGTTGTTTGGTGACCAGAAAGGGGATGTTGGAAGTGGTGCCATTGGCACGCTTGTTGGACAAGAGAATCGTGGTCTCGAATACATGTTCATTATGATGAACGCAGCACGCTTTGCTGTGGGTGTACAGGGTATTGGTGTCAGTGAAGCGGCCACGCAAAAGGCGCTTGCTTATGCCCGAGATCGTGTGCAGAGCCGCGCGATAGAGGGTTCCGCGGGACCAGTCGCGATTGTGCAGCATCCAGATGTGCAGAGAATGTTGTCGACGATGCGCGCACTGACCCAAGCCGCGCGCGCGATTGCCTGCGCTGCTGCGGTCGCTGATGATTTAAGCGTGGAACATCCCGATGCGCAGATGCGACAGCGTACTCAGGCGCTCTACGACTACCTTGTTCCAGTCGTGAAGGGCTTCTCGACAGAGTGTTCACTAGAGGTCAGTTCGCTTGGTGTACAAGTGCACGGTGGCATGGGCTTCATTGAGGAGACGGGTGCCGCGCAGTTTTATCGTGATGCCCGCATTCTGACGATTTACGAAGGAACAACCGCGATTCAAGCGAATGACTTGGTGGGGCGCAAGACCTTGCGGGATGGCGGTGCGCAAGCGCGCTCGTTGCTCGCAGAGATTCGGAGTTCAGTCGAACAGGTGACAGCGGCCGCGCAGCGGGCTGCAATGTCTGAGCGCGCGGGGCTTAAGCTGATTGCTGAGCAGCTATCAATCGCGGCAGATGCCTACGAGCATGCGATTCAGTATCTGCTTGATCAGGCAAAAGAGAATATTCGCGCGGTATATGCGGGAAGTGTGCCCTACCTGATGTTGACGGGCTATGTTCTAGGCGGATGGCACTTGGCACGCGCAGCGCTGGTGTGCGCTGAGGCCAAAAGCAATGGCATTGACGAGCGCTTCGCTCAAGATAAATTTGCAACTGCTGTGTTCTATGCGGGGGCGATATTGCCCCGCGTGCAAGCACTGAGCTCTGCGATGCTGCAAGGTGCGACGATTGATGATGTGTTGAGTCGCTCAGCCTTGCAGCAGTGATCTCGCCAGAAGTTTTTAAGGCAGGATGGCGTCCAGACTCGTGTTGACTTCGATCAGGATGGGCGCGCGTTGGTTAAGTGCTGCCTGAATCACGCCATCGATTTCATTTTTATCGATGATGCGGGCTGACTGCATCCCAAAGCTCGTGGCCAGACTAACAAAGTCGGGATTGAATAGGGTCGTCCCACTGACTCGCCCAGGGTAGCCGCGTTCTTGGTGCAGGCGGATTGATCCGTAGCTTGCGTTGTTCGACACAATGAAGATGATCGGTAGCTTGCGCTCTACGGCAAGAATCATTTCGTTACCGGTCATTAAAAACCCACCGTCACCCACTATGCAAATCGTTGTGCGTGTGGGCTCGCGCAGTGCACAGGCTAATGCAGCGGGCGTGCCGTAGCCCATTGCGCCGGCCAGCGGCGCCATTAAGCGTTGTCCTGTCTTGAATGTGAAATGCCGGTACACCGGCGCTGCAAAGGTGCCCGCATCCAGACAAATCGTTGTGTCTAGTGGGGTTCGGTTCATGATGGCGTGGACGACTTCGGTAAAGTTAACGCCTTGTTTGGGAACGCGAGTCGGCCACGCCGCCCATTTTTGTGCGTGTTGACGCAAGCCCGCGAGCCACTCTTGGCGTCCCGCATCGGGCTTGGGTGCCTGCGCTTTGCTTAATGCGGACACCAAGCCCACGGGATCGCAGACCAGCGGGAAGTCCGCAACGGTATCCCAATTGATGATGCGTGAGTCGGGGTAGCAGTGCAGAAGCGTTTGCGGCGCTTGTGCGTAGCGTGGGAAGGTAAAGTTTTGTGTGGTGATGTCACCCAGGCGTGTGCCCAAGGCCAAAATGAAGTCACTTTGCTGCAGCGTAGCCATTTGGGCCGCAGGGTTAGAAAGACCCAAGTCCCCAACGAAAAAAGGATCGTCGTTGGCGAAGATGTCGTGACGTCTGAACGACACCATGGTTGGCAATTGCCAATGGTGAATAAAGGCGCTTAACGCTTCGCGTCCACCTGGGCAGTCGAAGGACCCGCCAACAATGGCGAGAGGGCGCTTAGCCTGACTCAAGCGCGTTGTAATTTCAGCCATCGTTGCGGCGTCGGGCAGTCCAAAGACCTGTGCGTGGTGATGCAGCGCAGGTTTTTCAACTGGCTGCTGCTGAATGTCTTCAGGGATCACCAGGACGACTGGGCCAGGTACGCCTGAGGTGGCCATGCGCACGGCTTTGAACGCGGCCTCGCCGATTTGCTCGGGTGTTTGGCATTCGAACACCCATTTTGCGATCGAGCCGAACATTTTTTGGTAGTCGATCTCTTGAAATGCCTCTCGACGTAAGTCGCGCGCGGCAATCTGTCCAACAATCAGAATCATCGGTACGGCATCTTGCTGCGCAGTGTGTACGGCGATGGCGGCGTTTGAAGCGCCGGGTCCGCGGCTAACAAGTGCCACACCAGGTTTGCGCGTGAGGCGGCCGTCTGCGACAGCCATGTAGCCCGCGCCGCTTTCATGGCGGCAGGTCACCACATCGATCTGCGGGAAATCAACCACCGCGTCCAGCAGACCTAAGTAGCTTTCGCCCGGTACTAGAAATACGCGATCCATGCCGTGATCGGAAAATACTTGGAAGAGGGCGTGACTCGAGGTGAATGTGCTCATGGTGTATCTAAATTAAAATTAGTTTTGATTGTGGTGAAAAGGAATGTCTCAGCAGAAAAATAGCATAAGTTGTTGCAAAAACCCCGCAGTTTACAAACTGTGTTTGCAAACAGTACTGTATGCGTGTACAGTACTGTTTATGCGTACAACTCGTCGTATAACATTTCAGGAGCCCCACCATGACTCGCGAAGTTCGCCACAACTACTCCCCAAGCTTTGTCGCTGCACACAGCCAATCCCCAAGCCTTAAAAGCAAAGTCGCAGATGTCTTTCTGCTGGCCTTCTGGGGGGCAATGATCCCTGCGTTTATGTGGGTGGGAAGCG
>CAIUZV010000037.1 GCA_903903735.1 uncultured beta proteobacterium
CGCGACAAATACTCGTTGTAGCCGCTAACGTTCATCACCGCGCCGTTGACCCGGAAGTCCCCAAACAGAGTGGCGCTTTGCAAGTCTTGAGAGATAAAAGAGTCACCTTTACCCAGCATGTCTTTTAGTTGTGCGGCAGACATGGCGGTAAATGCTGGCAATGTTGCGATGTCGATCACGTTGTGATCTCGCAGTTCATCGGCTTCTTGCAGGATGAACGGGATACCAAAATCAAAAGCAGAAAACTCTTCGCGCAGATTAGCTGCGATCACATCCCCCGTTGCTGGGGCATCATCGCCATCATCAGCCGAGGTACCAGCTAGACCTTCCTTGATCAGAGCGTCATAGAAAGACTGAAAGGCTGGGTGCTCAACGATGGACAGCACATCAAGCAAACTGCCCGGTTCTTTGCCGGCTTTAATGAGTTCGCGGTTTTCTCGTTTCATGTCATTGAATTCGTCATCGCGCCACATCAGACGCAGGCCACGCCCTATGGTTTGCTCCAGCAAAATCTGCGCCTGGCTAGAGCGCAGTGGGACGATGACGCAAATGTTGTTGACATCAAAGCCTTCACGAAGCATCAACACGCTCACTATCACACGCGGGGTGGCGTGGCTGTCTACGCTGAAAAGGCGCTCACGCACTGGTATCCAGTCCTTCTCGCCGAGCGCTGCTTTTTTTCCCGAGTCGATGGTCATCACCTCGTCCTCGCGCAGCCCTTCCTGGCCGCACAAAAACGCAGCTACCAGTGGCGATACGGTGGTGTCTTCACAGACCACCAGCATTTTGGGGTGGCGATACGGGTCAATAGCGGCAAAGTCTTTTTCCAGCTTTCGCAACTTAGTCAGGCCTGCTCGCAGCATCACGCGTTGGCCCTCACTTAATGCCGGATTACCAGACTCGTCACGCTCGGCCCTGAACTCCAGGGGCAACGCGCCAATTTCTTTTCGACGGTCTAGCACCAGTGACTTGACCAACCCGGCGTGCATGGCGCTATTCAGGTCAAAGTTTGTGATGATGTGCGGAAAGAAGACCTTGCGCTTGTTTATGCCCGTGCCTACATCGTTGTAAGGCGTAGCCGAAAAGTCCATCTGCACAAATCGGCGGCCTTTGGTCTGCGCTATGCGGCTAAGACTTTTTTGCCACTCCACTTCGGTTGTTTCACCTTCGCGCCTGAACTCGTGAATATGGTGCGCCTCGTCGTTGAACACCATCAGCTCAGGCAATTGCGCCAGATATTCCAGCACGTTGCCTCGCGCATAACGGCGGTCCAGGACGTCCAGGCTGTTGCCGGTGGCGCGTCCGGGCATGAGTGGCAGGACTTGGGCCACCACCTCATGTGGGACTAGCGGAACCCCCAAGGTTTCCACATCCTCGATGACCTCGGCCAAGCTGGCGTCCTCTCCACCTTCTGCCAGCAGATGCCAGTTGGTGATGGCGATCATGCCGTTGCCGGTGGCTTTGAGGCCGATCTCGTTTTTGTTGCACACATTGCCGCGTACAAAAGCAAAAACGGTTTGACGCTGCGCTTCAGGAATGAATAGGTCAGCAAACTTGACCAGGTCAGAACTTGCAAAGTCCCGTGAGCCATTGCCGCCCGCTATCAGCTTGCCGCAAAATGCATCGAGCAAGCGCTCATAAACAATCAGCCCTGGTGCCACCACCATGAATTGGCGGGTAAACCGGGCGTCGTCAGTGCCCCTCGGCCAGCGCCGCTGTTTTGTTCAGCAAGTGC
>CAIUZV010000038.1 GCA_903903735.1 uncultured beta proteobacterium
ATTTACCTGATGGTCTACGCAGATCCCTCTGAACCGGAGGCCTATAACAAGGCTCAGCAACGACTGAAAGATCTACGTATCCGTTTACGTAAGCCCGTAGAAATTCCGTACAGCCACGCAAGCGTGGTCACGAAAGAACATCGCAGCTTTGCTAAAGCTGACTACCTAGCTGCCGTGCATCGCGCCAAGGAATACATCGCGGCAGGCGATTTAATGCAGGTGCAAGTGGGTCAGGTGATCACCAAGCCTTTCAGTGACTCACCCCTATCCCTTTACCGGGCACTACGTTCCCTGAACCCATCTCCCTATATGTATTTCTGGAACTTCGGTGACTTCCAGGTGGTGGGTGCGTCACCAGAGATTCTGGTTCGCCAGGAAGCCATCCCCCTGCCCGACGGTGCGCCAGCGGGCCAGACACCGGAAACCTGCATCACCATTCGACCTCTGGCCGGCACACGCAAGCGTGGCGGCACACCGGAGGAAGACGCAGCGCTCGCAGCCGAACTACTGGCTGATCCGAAAGAGCGCGCCGAACACGTGATGTTGATTGATCTCGCGCGTAACGATGTCGGCCGTGTGGCCAAGATCGGCTCTGTCGAAGTCACCGACACCATGGTGATTGAGCGCTATTCGCACGTCATGCACCTGGTATCGAACGTAACGGGCACGCTCGAACCCGGCATGAGCAATATGGATGTGTTGCGCGCCTCGTTCCCGGCCGGAACGCTAACCGGTGCGCCCAAAGTGCGTGCCATGCAGATGATTGACGAGCTCGAACCCGTGCGTCGCGGCATCTACGGCGGTGCTGCGGGCTATCTAAGTTATGGCGGGGAAATGGATGTCGCAATCGCCATCCGTACCGGCATCATTAAAGACGGCATGCTGTATGTGCAGGCCGCAGCAGGCATCGTGGCTGACTCGAACCCAGAAATGGAATGGCTCGAAACCGAAGCGAAAGCACGTGCGGTATTGCGTGCGGCTGAACAAGTCCAAAACGGTCTTGACCAGCCGTTCTAAGCAGGCAAATAGGAACCCAACAGGCTAGCTCACTTACTCTTGAGCGCTTTAAAATATGCAACTACTTGTTTGGACGTCACCAAGTCCGCATACTTCTGCTCCATATCAAACAGATTGGCCCGATGAGGCCCCTCTGCGCGATCCCCTACGCAGTCCGTCACGACCATCGGGCGCAAGCCATAGGCTGACGCATCAATCGTACTCGCGCGCACGCAACCACTCGTGGTGCAGCCCGTGATAAATAACGTATCTGCGCCGATAGAATTAAGCCATGACGCCAAGTTTGTACCGAAAAAAGCTGATCCGTGGCGTTTGGTCGAGACCCACTCGCCTTTCTTGGGCCGGACACTGTCGACAAACTGCGCGTCTTTCGAGTCAGGCGATAACTTCTTAAGCGATGGCACCTTGACGGCAAATGTACCAATGTCGTCGCCTTGCATTTCTGTTGCAAATCGTACGTGCGCAACAGGCACTTTCGAGCTACGCGCGTTCTTTAACAGTTTTGACGTCTGCTCAATCGCGCTGAGCATATTAAAACCACCAAGCACGTCAGCGTCGGCAAAGCCAACCTGAAAATCGATAATTAGTAATGCCGGATGTTGACCAAAACCAATTTTTTGACCAAATTTCTGCTTTTTATAGACATCGAGATCGGCCATCATGGGCTCCTAAAAAACGATTTATCTTCGATCGGGGAATAGAATTAAATGAGTCTAAAAAGTGTCTTGCTGCTCGCTTACACTTGCTACAGTCACAACACTCGACGTCTTGAGTTTAGTGTAAATGTTGTAAGTCGAATAGCTGCACGAGTCAATACGTCCTCAAACATAACTCCATACTAGTTTCTATTCAAATCAATGACTTAAGGCTTACTATGCTGCTGATGATCGACAACTACGATTCATTTACCTATAACTTGGTGCAATATTTTGGCGAGCTAGGTCAAGACGTTCGTGTTCATCGCAACGACCAAATCACGCTCAAGGAAATCGACGTGTTGCGTCCGGACCATATTTGTATTTCGCCCGGCCCCTGCTCGCCTGCGGAAGCGGGTATTTCGATTGATGTGATCAAACGGTATGCCGGCAAAGTGCCGTTGCTGGGTGTGTGTCTCGGACATCAAGCAATCGGTGCTGCCTTTGGTGGCAAGATTGTTCGCGCCCAGCAAATTATGCATGGCAAGACCTCGGAGGTCACGCACACAGGCTCTGATGTCTTTAAAGGTCTGCCTTCGCCCTTTACGGTGACTCGCTACCACTCGCTCGCCATCGAACGCGCGACGATTCCAGATTGCTTGGCGATCACGGCTCAAACAGCTGACGGCGAGATCATGGGCGTGCGACATAAAACCTTACCGATCTATGGCGTGCAGTTTCATCCGGAATCTATCCTGAGCGAGCACGGCCACGCCATGCTGCGCAATTTCATTGATCTCGGTTCAGCACAATACGGAGCCTAAGCATGATTACTCCTAGCCAAGCGCTACATCGCTGCATCGAGCATCGTGAAATTTTCCACGATGAAATGCTGCACTTGATGCGTATGCTCATGCGCGGCGAAATGTCGCCCGCGATCGCGGCCGCGCTCCTGATGGGCTTGCGCGTGAAGAAAGAAACGGTCGGTGAGATCACCGCCGCTGCAACGGTCATGCGCGAATTCGCAACCCCCGTGAAGATCGCCAATCCGCAAGACATGGTCGATATGTGCGGCACGGGTGGCGACGGCAGCAACACCTTTAATATCTCCACGACAGCGATGTTTGTCGCAGCTGCCGCAGGCGTGCCGATCGCAAAACACGGCGGGCGCAGCGCTTCGTCGTCCTCCGGCAGTGCTGATGTGCTTGAGGCACTGGGTGCTAATTTAGCGCTCACACCAGAACAAATTGCCGAATGTATCGAGCAAACCGGTATTGGCTTCATGTTTGCGCAAGCCCACCACGGGGCGATGAAAAACATTGCACCGATTCGTAAAGAACTCGGTGTACGTACTATTTTTAATATTCTTGGACCACTGACCAATCCAGCGAGTGCCGCCAACCAGCTGATGGGTGTGTTTCATCCAGACTTAGTCGGCATCCAAGTCCGCGTGTTGCAGTTGCTGGGTTCACGGCATGTGATGATCGTGCACGGCAAAGACGGTCTCGATGAGGCGTCACTGGGTGCAGGCACCCTGGTGGGCGAACTCAAGGATGGCGTGATCAGCGAGTACGAGATTCACCCGGAAGATTTTGGCTTGAACATGGTGTCGACTCGCGGCATTCGCGTCAACAGCAAGGAAGAGTCACGAGATCGTGTACTCGAGGCACTGGACAACACGCCAGGGACTGCTCGAGATATCGTTGCGTACAACGCCGGGCTGGCGATTTATGTCGGTAACCATGCAGCCACGATCAAACAGGGTATAGATATGGCCTTTGAGACCATTGCCAGCGGCGCAGCCCGCGCCAAGCTCGAAGCCTTTTGCGCCCACACCCGGAAATTTGCAGCATGAGCGACATCCTCAACAAAATCCTTGCCGTTAAGGCACAAGAAGTGGCAGCAGACCGCAAACGTGTGAGCGAGGCGGAACTTCTCCAGGCCGCAAAAGCTCGCCACGACATCCGTGGCTTTGCACAAGCGATCGAACAAAAAATTGAAGCAGGTCTTCCTGGAGTGATTGCCGAAGTCAAAAAGGCATCGCCCTCAAAAGGCATCCTGCGCGAAAACTTTCAACCCGCCGACATTGCTGTGTCGTATGCCTCGCACGGTGCGGCCTGCTTGTCCGTCTTGACCGATGTTCAGTTCTTTCAAGGTGCAGACGAGTATCTGCGCCAGGCCCGTGCTGCCTGCGCGCTTCCCGTGCTGCGCAAAGACTTTATGGTCGACCCGTATCAAATCATCGCTGCGCGCGCCATGGGTGCGGACTGTATCTTGCTAATCGTGTCGGCCTTAAGCGCGACCCAACTGAGCGAGTTTGAAGCCTGCGCCTTCGAGCTCGGCATGGACGTGCTCGTTGAAGTGCACGACGCACAAGAGCTTGAGATTGCGCTAGACCTCAACACGTCATTACTGGGCATTAACAATCGCAACTTGCGTACGTTCGAAACGTCTCTGCAAACGACGATTGACCTGTTAGCGCGCATTCCTGCAGACAAGCGAGTCGTCACTGAGAGCGGCATCTTGCAGCCGGCCGACGTGAAGAAAATGCGCGATCACGATGTGCATGCGTTTCTGGTTGGTGAAGCGTTCATGCGTGCGCCAGACCCTGGCGTTGAGCTTGCCCGGCTATTTGCTTAAGCGCGCAGAATCAGCATGATGGGACACGCGTCTCTTTTGGACTGCCCACTTTGCCAGACCATAGGTGGCGTGTTGCTTTGGCAAGGACCGCAGTTTCGGGTCATCGATGCGGCCGACCCAGCCTACCCAGGCTTCACGCGTGTCGTGTGGACTGCTCACGTCGTCGAGATGACAGACCTCAGCGCGCCAGAGCAGCTCGCTATGATGCGCGCCGTGTTTCTGGTGGAATCTGTTCAACGAAAAATTCTGCAGCCTCACAAAATTAATCTGGCGGCCTTCGGTAATGTCGTCCCACACCTACATTGGCACATCATTCCGCGCTGGGAAGACGATTTGCATTTCCCCGCCCCTGTTTGGGCCGCAGCACCGCAGCACGACGCACCCGCGCAAGCGGCGCTCGACGCCCGCAAGACAGCGGTTGCCTCGCGTCTACCTGCCTATCATTTAGCGTTGCAGCAAGCGCTTGGATAACCGACTGACCCACGCATCGTTTGAGAGAGCCATTGCGGCACTTGCCGTGCCGTGGCAGGCGGCCTTAGACGACGCCCCAGTCCGACAGGCGCTTGACCGCTTATCTGTATTTTTGTCCGAACGCCTTGAACAAGGCGCAACGATTTATCCCACCCTCCCTTTTCGTGCACTACAAGCGCTCGCGCCACAAGACGTAAAAGTCGTGATTCTTGGGCAAGATCCTTATCATGGCGCGGGTCAAGCGCAAGGGCTCGCGTTCTCCGTGCCTGATGGCTTTAAGCGTCCGCCTAGCCTGCGCAACATTCTTGCCGAAGTCGAGTCTGACTATCCCACCGACCACAGCGTGCTGACTCTGGCCTCTAACCTGCAGCGCAATGATTTGTCGCGCTGGTCAGCACAAGGCGTATTGCTACTGAACACCGTGCTGACCGTCGAGGATGGACAGCCCGCCTCGCATGCACGACAAGGTTGGGAAATCATTACGGACTCTCTGATCCGCCAGGTGGCGCTCGACAGCGCCCCCAAGGTGTTCATGCTGTGGGGTGCGCATGCGCAAGCCAAGCTGGACCTCATTGAAAACCAGGGCCGGCACCTGATTTTGACTGCCAATCACCCCTCGCCTTTGTCTGCTCGGCGTGCTCCCGTGCCCTTTGTAGGCTGCGGCCATTTCAAGCGGGCAAATGCGTGGCTTTTGCAACAAAATCTGCAAGTTATTGACTGGAAAGTATAAATTTCCAAATAAAGGGTTTACCCACCCTAAAAAATA
>CAIUZV010000039.1 GCA_903903735.1 uncultured beta proteobacterium
GCGTGGCTTGTTGGGATAGGCAAAGAAGGCCACAGGCGAAGCACTACCGATCAACACTAAGTGCTTGGAGTCCTTGAGCATCGTTACGGCAGCATCGACGGCGAAGGGCAGTGGCATGATGTTGACGCGTCCACGTCCGCGTTCGAGTCGAGGGTTACGTGACTCACTGGCGAGCTTACAGCCAGTATGTGCGGCGATTTTACCCGCGAGCAGCGCAGACTTGGCACGCAGCGCAGAACCCCCTAACAGAAGCGTTGTCGCTTCGGCTGTCTTGCGATCCGATAACAAACGGGCAATGGCGAGGACTGAGTCCGCAAGCGGTGCCGCGGTGGTTTGCGCAGGAGCTGTCGAGTAGTGCCCAGGATCAGAGGGCTCCCACGCACAGTTCGCCGGCAAGACGAGCGTAGCAATGCGACCGGGTGTGCTGCGGGCTTGTGAGATCGCTTCGGCCGTATCTAGGGGCGCCTGGCTGGCCGACATAGTGGTTTTGACCCAGTGCGACATGGGACGGGCCACTGCTTCGACATCCGAATTCAGTGGCGCATTGTTGTGAATGTGATCGAGCGCATGCTGTCCGACAATATTGACCATGCCCGTATTGGCGCGCTTCGCGTTATGAATGTTGGCTAACGCATTGCCCAGGCCAGGTCCCAAGTGTAGGAGGGTGGCAGCAGGCTTTTCAGCCATTCGGTAATAGCCGTCAGCCGCACCACTGACAACGCCTTCAAACAACCCGAGGATACAGCGCATGCCTGGCGCGCGATCCAGTGCCGAGACGAAGTGCATCTCTGACGTACCTGGATTGGCAAAACACACATCGACCGCCCCTGCGAGCAGGGTCTTGACCATCGCTTCCGAACCGTTCATTTTTATACTCCTCCCGTTTTATTTTTCATGGTTTCGCGCGCAATGACGATCTGCTGGACCTCGGTGGCGCCTTCATAAATCCGTAATGCCCTGATTTCACGATACAACATTTCCATGGGGTGTCCAACTCGGACTCCTAAGCCACCGTGCAACTGCACACACCGGTCAATGATGCGCTGGGCGGATTCTGTCGCAAAAAGCTTGGCCATCGCAGCCGAACGTGTGGTGCGTTGCTTCAGAATGTCACGTTCCCAGGCAGCGCGATACACCAGGAGAGTCGCGGCATCGATTTCGGTGCTCATGTCGCCGATGGCCGCTTGAGTGATTTGCAGGTCTGCGAGCGTCGCACCAAACATGGGGCGTGACGCAGCGCGCGTGATGCCCATATCAAGCGCGGCTTCTGCGAAGCCCAAGGCTGCGGCACCGACAGACGCACGAAACACATCTAAATTCTGCAGGGCAACTTTGAAGCCCTGTCCCGGCTTGCCAATACGCTGTTCGACAGCGATGTCGCAGTCGGTAAAGGTCAGAGTGCCAATCGGGTGGGGTGCACACACGTCGAACCGTTCTGTAACCGCGAGGCCCGGTGTGTGGGCATCGACCACAAAAGCAGTCACTCCTTCTGCTTCGTCGTTCTCAACGCGCGCGAACACGGTGTAGAAGTCGGCAATATCGGCGTTTGATATCCAGGTTTTGACACCATTGATTCGGTAGCCTGAGGCGGTACGTGTTGCGCGTGTAGTCATCGCAGCCACATCTGAGCCCGCATCGGGTTCAGAGAGCGCGAACGCCGCGAGCATCTCTCCGCGGGCAACCTGGGGCAAATACTTTTGCTTCAGTGCCTCTGAACCGAACAGTGAAATCGGTCCACTCCCTAACCCTTGCATCACGAAAGCGAAGTCCGCTAGACCGTCGTAATAACCCAGCGTTTGACGCATCAAGCACAGGCTGCGCGAATCAAGTTCTTCGAACATTCCGCCGTAGGCAGCGGGGACGCAATAGCGTAGCCATCCTGCGTCGCCGAGCAAACGTGTCAATTCTTGGCAGCGCAAGTCGACACTGCCGTGATGCACGCGATCGGTCAGATGCGCTGTCGACCACGCGTGCGCGGCGTCGTGCAGTACCCGATGTGAATCGTCAAAAAAGGGTAGGCGCAAGGAGTCGGGGTTAAACATGGGTGCGGTTCTCGATAAGGTCGAACTTCATTTGTACATAGCGCGTGGGAATTTCTAAGCGCGCAAAATAAATGACACGTTGGTCGATACAAGCGTAGCGCCGCAGTTCAGCGACGGGGGCTGCAAGCGGCAGGTGTAGGGCTTGTGCGGAGTCTGCACCCGCTTCGATGATGCTCACGAGTTGCTCGGCGTGCGTCAGCTTGTCACCGTGCAGCTCGTTCAAAACCGATACAACGGTTGCGTGGCGGTAACGCGCAGCATGCTGCCGATAAATGTTTCGGTCTAAGTAGACCTCGCTGTAGCAAAATGGACCGGTTGAGGTGGTGTGCAGGCGCTGAAGATATTGAAAACTACCTTTGCAATCGAAAGGGCAATCCATTCCAAGTAAAGGCAAAGGCACATCGGCGCTCAATTCCATGAGCGTGGTCGTTCCCAGAGCGGCGGATAGGGCGACGGTCTCCTCCCAGCTGGTGGGAAGAGCGAGTTTCACCGGTTGGGGAATGTTTTCATTGACGTAGGTGCCCGAGCCACGGGAACGATGGATCAAGCCCTCGCGCTCGAGCAGACCAAAGGCCTGACGGATCGTCGCGCGTGAGACGCCCAGGTCTTCAACCAAGTTTTCCAGCGCGGGCACCTGTTGGCCGCGGGGCCAGACACCACGCTCAATATTTCTGCGTACGATGGCAGCCACCTGCAAGTACAGTGGCTGGGGACTGCGCGCGTAGAGAAGGTCGTTGGATTGTTTCAACTGGCTGGTTTTAGGTTGAGTATTTACGGGCGCGTAGCGAGCAATGCATCGGCCATGTCGCGTAATTTATTCTTTTGGATCTTGACGGCATTAGCGCTCTCCACGGATGGAAAGCTTGTGACAACCTCAAAGAGCACAGGAACCTTAAAGCCTGCCATGTCGCGTTTGCAAGATGCCGTCCAGCCCACCGGATCTGCCTGGGCGCCCTCGCGCAGGATGACAAATGCCACGGGTAATGTTTTGGTGCCGACGGTGCCGCCCACGACTTGACATGCCTTGACACCGGGCAGCGATTCAACGGTTTGTTCGATCTCTGCGGGGTTCACTAAAAAACCAGACAAGCGCATGGAGTCACCCATGCGTGTCTGAAAGACAAATTGTTGTGCGCTGATGGCATAGCCGAGATCGCCTGTCTTAAAGAACCCATCCGTGGTAATGGCTTTTGCGGTTGCCTCTGGGTTGTCGAGATAGCCCACCATCAAGCTAGGGGAGGATATCTCGATCTCGCCGGATTCGCCGATCGGCAAGACCTTGCCGCTTGAGGGATCCGTTGTGCGCACGCGCGCCGCTGGGTGAATGAGTTTGCCACCGGCCAAATAGCGCACGCTCAGATCCCCCGCAGCGTCGTGCGTCGGTTGTGCAGCGACCAGCGCTTGGAGCTCGCTCGATCCGTATAGGCCGGTGAGCGCTAAATGATTGCGCTCAGCCTGTTCGAGCAGACTGGTGACGGCCGGTGAAAAATTAGCAAAGCCAAAGAGCTTGCATGGCGCAAAGTCTGCCGGGGAGTCTGCTGCTTCCAGTAACTTCAAAATGGATTCGTTGTTCGCATAGGTGTGCGACACACGGTGCCGTCGAATTTGTGTGAGCGTACTGTTGGTGTCGGACACGGCTTCGCTCACGACTGTGCAACCCGTCACTAAGCCTCCCGTCAAGGTTGAAAAACCGAAAGCGCCACAAAACGGCGCGCTGGCCAAAATACGGCTGCTGGCGTTGTAGTCATAGGCTGTTTGCATGGCCCGGCCATGCACAATGAGCGTATGTTGATCGTGTAAGACAAATTTTGGTAACGACGTTGTGCCAGAGGTGGTAAAGCAGATTGCACCGGTGTTACCCACTGCAGGTGGGGGAGTGCTCGGCGTGTCGGTCAGTTTGGCGTAGTCGTGCACCGCGCAGCCTCGCGCAGCAATCGCTCGAACGGCAGGGCTTTGGAAATCGCCCAGCGTGACGATGCCCTTGAGGCGTGCAAGAACATCCGCGGGAACGTCCGCCAAAATATCTGCAAAGGCGATGCCTTTGAACTCTGGCCAC